>DATJCF010000250.1:0-5736 GCA_035514935.1 Rhodanobacter sp.
GCTGGCCGGCAAGGCCGATGACGAGATCCGCAAGACGCTGACCAAGCGCTACACCGGCTACATCGAGCGGGTCAAACAGCTCGACAGCGAAGACGCGTTCCAGACCTTCATGACCGCCTACGCGGAAACCACCGACCCGCACACCGATTACCTGGGGCCGCGCGCCGCTGAGAATTTCGACATCGCGATGAAGCTGTCGCTGGAAGGCATCGGCGCGGTGCTGCAGGCGCGCGACGACTACACCCAGATCCGCGAGCTGGTGCCGGGTGCGCCGGCGATCAAATCCGGCAAGATCCACGTGGGCGACCGCATCGTGGGCATCGGCCAAGGCGAGAAGGGCCCGGTCACCGACGTGATCGGCTGGCGCCTGGACGACGTGGTCAACCAGATCCGCGGCAAGAAGGACACCACCGTGCGGCTGGAGATCCTGCCGGCCGACACCGGCCTCGATGGCAAGCACGTGTTCGTCACCCTGGTGCGCAAGAAGGTCAGCATCGAGGAGCAGGCGGCCAAGAAGAAGATCGTGGAGATCAAGGATGGCGACGTCACCCGCAAGATCGGCGTGATCGAGCTGCCCACCTTCTATTCCGATTTCGGTGCGCGCAGCGAGGGCGACAAGGACTTCAAGAGCGCGACCCGCGACGTGGCCAAGCTGCTGGGCGAACTCAAGGCGGCCGGCGTGCAGGGCGTGGTGATGGATCTGCGCAACAACGGCGGCGGCTCGCTGGCGGAGGCCAATGCGATGACCGGCCTGTTCATCGACACCGGCCCGGTGGTGCAGGTGCGCGACGCCAAGGGCCATGCCGAAGCGCAGGGCGACGACGATCCGGGCATGGCCTGGAGCGGCCCGCTGGCGGTGCTGGTCAACCGTGGCACCGCCTCCGCCTCGGAGATCTTCGCCGCGGCGATCCAGGATTACGGTCGCGGCCTGATCATCGGCGAGCCCACCTTCGGCAAGGGCACGGTGCAGAACCTGGTCGACCTGGACCGCTTCAGCCGCAGCGAGAGCGACAAGCCGCAATACGGCGAGCTGAAGATGACCATCGCCGAGTTCTTCCGCATCAACGGTGGCTCCACCCAGCTGAAGGGCGTCACGCCGGACATCGCGTTCCCGAAGAATGGCGACGAGAAGGATTTCGGCGAATCCACCTACGACAACGCACTGGAGTGGACGCACATCCCGCCAGCGCAATACCAGCCGATCGCCGACATGAAGGCGTACCTGCCGAAGCTCGAACAGATGCACGATGCGCGCGTGGTGAAATCGCCGGGCTGGCAGCTGATGCTGGACGAACTGGCCCAGTACAAGATCATGCGCGGCAAGAAGTCGATCTCGCTGAACCTGGCCACGCGCGAGGCCGAGCGCAAGCAACAGGACGCCATCCAGGCCAGCTTCCGCGCGCGGCACAAGGCCATCGACGGCACCACCAACCTGCTGGACGAAGAGGACGACGTCAGCAGCCGGCTGGACGACGGCCTCAATCCGAACGAGCGCAGCCTGAAGAGCGAGCTGAAGCAGGAGAAGGAAGCGAAGGACGCGAAGGACGTGCAACTGGACGAAAGCGCGCACGTGCTGTTCGACGCCGTCGGCCTGATCAAGGCCGACCCGAAACTCGCCGCCGAAGTCCTGCCCTACGGCGGCAAGTTCAGCCTGAACACCGTGGCCAGCACCTCGCTGCCCGCGTCTGCCTCAAGCGCGCCCGTGCACTGAGCGCGCAGGTATCGCCAAAGAAAAAGGGCAGCGCTTGCGCTGCCCTTTTTCATGCCCGCATCGAATGCCGCGGGTTCAGCCGAAGCGCTGCTGCAACACGGCAAACACCGCTCGCAGCCCCATGGCCTCGCCGCCGCGCGGGCGGCCGGGGCGGTCGGCGTCGTTCCAGGCGTAGGTGTCCAGGTGCAGCCAGTCGATGTCGTCGGGCACGAAGCGCTCCAGGTACAGCGCCGCGGTGATTGCACCCGCATGGCGCGATGGCCCCGCATTGGCGAAGTCGGCGAGATGCGAGTCCAGCAGCTTGCGGTACGGCCGCCACAACGGCAGTCGCCACAGCGGATCGGACACGGTGTGGCCGGCGGCGACCACGTCGTTGGCCGACGCGTCGCGGTTGCCGAACAGCGCCGGCAGGTCCGGCCCCAGCGCCACGCGCGCGGCGCCGGTCAATGTGGCGAAGTCGATCATCAGCGCGGGCTTCTGCTCGGCGCCGTAGGCCAGCGCGTCGCACAGTATCAAACGGCCTTCGGCGTCGGTGTTGTCCACCTCGACGGTGTGGCCGGCACGCGTGGTGATGACCTCGCCGGGACGCATCGCATTGCCCGCCACCGCATTTTCCACGGCGGGGATCAGCAAGGTCAGCCGCACCGGAAGTTTCGCCTGCATCACCAGCCCGGCCAACGCGATCGCGTGCGCCGCGCCGCCCATGTCCTTTTTCATCCAGCGCATGCCGTCGGACGATTTCAGGTCCAGCCCGCCGGAGTCGAAACACACGCCCTTGCCGACGATCACCAGCTTCGGGTCGCTGGCCTTGCCCCAGTTGAGCTCGACCAGCCGCGGCGCACGATGGCTGGCGCGGCCCACCGCGTGGATGGTGGGGAAGTTGGCGGCGAGCAGTTCGTCGCCCACCCATTCGCGCAGCTTCGCCCGGTGTGTCTTGCCCAGCCGGCGCACGGCGTCGGCCAGCTGCTGCGGCCCCATGTCCTCGGTGGGCGTGTTGACCAGGTCGCGCACCAGGCAGGTGGCGTCGACCAGCGGCGCCAACTGCTTCAGCGCATCCGCCGCCACGGCCAGCCTGGCCGGCGCGCGGCGCGGCTTGCGGTAGCGGCCGAACTGGTACGCACCCAGCGCCCAGCCCAGCGCGGCCTGTGCGGGATCGGCCAGCACGCCTTCGGCAGCCAGGTGATAGGTAGCCTCGGGCAGCGTGCAGGGCAGGGCGGCCAGCGCGGCCAGGCTGTCACGCGGGTCGACACCAACCAGCACCCGCACCAGCTTGCCCGACGCGTCCGCCAGCAGGGCGACGCCGCCCGGCGCAGCATCGAAACCGGTGTCGGCCAGCCAGCGCCGCTGGCTCGCGTCGAGCCGGCGCCGGGTGGCGGCCAGATGGGCCGCGTCGGTGGTTTCAATGGCGATGCTGCGACGGTCGCCGGGCTGGCGTTCGATCAGGGCGGACATGCGGTTTCCTCGTGCTTTGGTGATGCCGGCGCGTGATGCCGCGCGCGGTGAATCGCCCATTTTGCGCGTATTGCGCCGGGCTTGCTCAAGCTTGCGCGTCGAGCCAGTCGGCCAGCGCGGCCATGTCGGGCAGGTCGAGGTCAGGCCTTGCGCCCAATGCCTCAGGCCAGGTTTCACCGCGGCGGTTGATCCAGGCCGTGCGCAGGCCGGCGTCGCGAGCGCCCACCACGTCCATCGCCGGATCGTCGCCTACGTGCAGGATGTTGGCCGCCGGCACGCCCAGGCGCTCGGCGGCGGCCTGGAAGATGCGCGGGTCGGGTTTGGCGAAACCGGTGTCGCGGGCGCAGACGTGGTGGGCGAAATGGGCATGGATGCCCACGCGTTGGAGGTCGGCATTGCCGTTGGTGAGGCTGGCCAGCGGCATGCGGGCGGCGATGCGTTGCAGCGCGGGCAGGCTGTCGGCGTACAGCTCCACCGCGTTGCGGGCGGCGAAGTAGATTTCCCACAGCGCGTCGACCGGCGCCTCGATCACGCCGCAGGCGTCGAACGCCTGCTGCAGGGTGAGCTGGCGCTGGGTGGTGAAGTCGTGCGCCAGGTCGGTGCGTTCGGCCGCCACCTGCAGGCGCAGCGCGCGCATCGCGTCGATCGGCCACTTCAGCGCCACGTCCGGATGATGCTGGCGCAGCCACGCGTCGACCGCCTCGTCGGCACGCTGCAGCGCCGGCAGTACCGGCCACAAGGTGTCATCCAGGTCCAGCGTGAGCGCCAGGATATGCACCTGCGTTCAGCCGTCTATTTGCTGTCGAGGTGGAGCACCTGGCCGATCTTCAGGTTGTCGTTCTTCAGGTGGTTCCAGTCGCGCAGCTGCGCCACGCTCAGGTCGTGCTTCTTGGCGATCACCGACAGCGTGTCGCCCTTGCTCACGGTGTAGAGCTTGCTCGGCGCCGGCGCCACGGGCGGCGGGGTCGGGGCCTTGCGCTCCTCCATCGCCGTCCGTGCGGCCAGCGTCTTGGGCGAGGTGGGGGCGATCGCCGCGCCCGCGGCATAGGTGGCGCCCGGGGCGGCCAGCGGGGTGCGGCGGCGCGCGCCCACGGCGGCCAGGATCTTGTCGCGTCGCGAACTATCCAGCGCGGTCAGCGCGCTGCCATCCTCGAACGGCAGCACGGCGTGCTTGCGCAGCGCTTCCTTGGCGGGGTCGGTATGCATGAAATCGACGAACGCCTGCACCTGCGTGGCCTTCGTGCTGCGCGGGTTGGTGACCAGGTAGAGCGGGGTGAACAGCACGTAGCTGCCATCGGCGACGTTGGCCACGGTGGCCGGCACGCCATCGATCGACAGCGCCTTCAGCTTGCGGTTGCCCTGGATGTCCGACAGCGTGGCGGCGCCCAGCCCGTTCGGGTTCAGCGCCACGCCTTCTTCCAGCTTGTGCGTGTTGACGTACAGGCGCGGTGCCGCCACCGGCTGGTTGCCGCGGCCGAACAGCAGGCTGCGCAGGCTGTATTCCACGCCGTCGCCGGGGCTGGCCACGGCGTACACGTCGATCGGCGCATTGCGGCCGCCCACTTCGCTCCAGTTGTGGATCCTGCCGTAGTAGATGTCGTGCACCTGTTTCAGGCTGAGGTTGTTGACCGGGTTGGACGCCTGGGTGATCACCACCAGCCCGTCCCACGCCACCGGGGTGAACACCAGGTTGGCGTTCTGCGCGCTGCCGTCGCTGCCGCGGGCACTGCCGGCCAGGTCGGCAGCGCCGCTGGCCACCGCGTCGATGCCCGAGGCGGTGTTGAACGGCTGCAGCTCGATGGAGCCGTGGCCAGCCTTTTTCCAGGCGGCGGCCACTTCGCTGACCACGCCCTGCGCCGTGGCCACGTCACCGCGCCAGATCAGGGAGGGGCCGGCGCTCTTGCTGGCGCTGGCCTTGTGGGCGTGACTCTTCTTGGCGAAGGACGGGCTGGCAACGCCGGCGCCGATCAGGGCGACGGACAACAAACAGGCAAGACGGACAGACATGACGATGGAGAGCCCCGGCGTGGGTGGACGAGAAAGCGCGAGTATGTCGCTTCACCAACGCGAAAGTGGTGAAGCAGACCCTGCATTTCAGCGATCCGCCGGGGAAACATCAAGCTTTTCCCGCTGGCGGCACGATCCCGACGGCCTCCATGGCGCCGCCACGCCCCCTTTCCACATGCGCTCCCGCGGAAAGATGAACAGCCGCCGGCGTCTACTGGATCAACACGTAATGGCTGCCGTCGGCATCGGCCACCACCAGCACCAGCTGCCGCAGGTGCACCCCGGCCAGCCCACGCAGCATGCGCAGGCTGACGATGCGCTGGTTGCCGATGCCGAGCAGCATGTCGCCCGATTCCAGCCCGGCCCGCGCCGCGCGGCTGCCCGGCTGCACCGTGCTGATCGCCACGCCGTGGATGCCCTGGTCACGCTGGCGCTGGCTCAATTCGCTGAAGCGCACGCCGGCCAGGCGCGGGTCGAGCTGGCCGCCATCCAGCGTGGCCAGTTTCTCCGGGCTCAGCGTGGCATTCACCTCGCGCTGCTTGCCGTCGCGCAGCAGGTCCAGCCGC
>DATJCF010000251.1:0-3665 GCA_035514935.1 Rhodanobacter sp.
C
Source organism: Rhodanobacter sp. (assembly GCA_035514935.1). Lineage (GTDB taxonomy): Bacteria > Pseudomonadota > Gammaproteobacteria > Xanthomonadales > Rhodanobacteraceae > Rhodanobacter. Next base: position 2 of record DATJCF010000251.1, read on the forward strand.
AGGTGTCCGACGACGAACTGCAGGCGTTCCTGGCGGCCGGCTATGGCCAGGCCCAGGCGCTGGAAGTGGTGCTGGGCGTGAGCCTGGCCACGCTGTGCAACTACGCCAACAACCTGGCGAAGACCCCGATCAACCCCGAACTGCAACCGTACGCCTGAGTCATCAGCGGAGGGAACGGCATGAGCCCGTCCGAAAATCACAACCCGTCATTGCAGGCGATCGCCACGCTGGTCGACGCGTCGCTGTCGCGGCTGGCCGATAGCATCGACCGCGAAGGCTTCTATCCGGTCGACTTCATGCGCGAGCTGGGCAAGCTGGGCGGTTTCGGCGCGACCGGCACGGATGCGTATGCGCTCAACCTCCCGCGGCAGATCGCCATCACCACGCAGGTGGGCAGCGTCTGCGGCTCGACCGCCTTCCTGGTGTGGTGCCAATCCACCTGCGCCTGGTACCTGCAACATGCGCCTTCGGTCGCGGTGCGGCAGCGTTATCTGGACAAGGTGGCCAGCGGCTCGCTGCTGGCGGGTACCGGCATGTCCAACGCGGTGAAGCACCTGGCCGGCATCGAGAAGATCCGTCTCGACGCGCGTCGCGATGGCGACGGTTATGTGGTCAACGGCGTGCTGCCGTGGGTATCCAACGCCGGCGCCGACAACCTGGTGATCGTGGCCGCCGCGGTCGAAGGCGGTGGCTACCTGATGTTCGCCGTGGAAGGGCGTGCGCAAGGTTTGGAGCTGCACCCGTGCCCCGATTTCTCGGGCATGGAAGGCACCAGCACGCTCAACCTGCGTTTCAAGAACGTGGCGGTGGGCGCCGACAGCGTACTGGCGCATCCGGAACAGTTCGAGGCCTTCACGGCGCGGATCAAGGCCGGCTTCGTGCTGGGCCAGGTGGGCATGGGCTTCGGCGTGGTCGAGGGCTGCCTGAAAACGTTGCGCGAAAGCAACGTCACCCATGCGCACGTGAATGCGCTGCTGGATGACCAGGAAGCCGACCTGCAGGCCGAGCTGCTGGCATTGCAGACGCAAGCCGATGCGCTGGCGCGCCAGGCGCAGGCCGGCGCGGTCGCCATCCTGCCGGTGTTGAAGCTGCGCGCGGCTACGTCAGAACTGGCCCTGCGTGCGGCCAATTCAGCGGTGCTGCATGCAGGTGCGCGTGGCTACCTGATGCGCCATCCGGCCCAGCGCCAGCTGCGCGAGGCGGTTTTCGTGGCCATCGTGACGCCGGCGCTGAAGCATCTGCGCAAGGAAATCTGCGACCTCGAGCAGCGGCAACAGCACGCCGAGGCCGCGTAATGACGAAGTGGATGTGCGGGCCATGCGGCTTCGTCTACGACGAGGCGGAAGGCATGCCCGAGGACGGTATCGCACCGGGTACGCCGTTCGAATCGATTCCCGATGACTGGAGCTGCCCGGACTGCGGCGTGAGCAAGGACGATTTCTTCCTGGTACCGAATTGAGCGCAAGCATGAGCAAGCCCACCACAATGCTGCATCCCGCCGTACTGGAAGCCAGCCACATCGCGCTGAGCTACGGCCACGCCGGGCGCGCGACCAACGTGGTGCTGCGCGACTTCTCGCTGCAGCTCAAGGCGGGCGAAGTGGTGGCCGTGCTCGGCCCCAGCGGCGTCGGCAAATCCTCGCTGTTGCGCGTGCTGGCTGGCCTGCAGGCGCCGGACAACGGCGGCGTGCGGGTGCATGGTGAATCGCTGAAAGGGCCGCATCCGCGGGTGGGCCTGGTGTTTCAGGACCCGTGCCTGCTGCCGTGGCTGACGTTGGAAGAGAACGTGGGCTTCGGCCTGGATTTCCGCCATCAACCCGTGCTCGATGCCAGGACACGGCGCGAGCGGGTGCGCGATGCCATCGCCGAGGTCGACCTGCAACACGCGCTGGGCCACTACCCGAGCGAGTTGTCCGGCGGCATGGCACAGCGCGTGGCGTTGGCGCGCTGCCTGGCGCGCCAGCCGGAAATTCTGCTGCTGGATGAGCCGTTCAGTGCGCTGGATGAAATCACCCGTGGCGACATGCAAACCCTGTTGCAGCAGATCACCGCGCGCCACAGGACGGCGGCGGTGCTGGTGACCCACGATATCGACGAGGCGCTGGTGCTGGCCGACCGCATCGTGCTGCTTGGCGGCCAGCCGGGCGGGCTGATCGGCGAGTGGCGCATCGAGCAGCCGCATCCGCGCGATGCCGTTGCCGCCGAACTGACCCGGGTTCGCGTGGAGATCGTGCAGGCGCTGCGCGAGGCCCGCCGCGCCGGTTCAGCCCCCGCTGAACTCCAGCGCGCCGTTGCCTGAGCGACGGAAGAAAATCGCCGCGGTGATTTTCTTCCGCAACCCCTCGGCACCCCATCCAATCATCGAGCCGTCATGACCACAGACCACGATTCCGACAGCAACGCCTCCCGCCGCCGCTTTCTCAAGCTTTCGGCGATGTTCACCGTGGCCGGTGCGCTGCCGTTGCTGCAGGGCTTCAACCGCGTCGTGGCGGCTGAGCCCGATGCGCCCGTGCGCATCGGCTACCTGCCCATCACCGACGCCACGCCGTTGCTGGTGGCGCACCAGCGTGGCCTGTTCCAGAAGCAGGGACTGTCGGTGGAGAAGCCGCGCATGTTCCGCAGCTGGGCGCAGATCGTGGAGGCTTTTCTCAGCGGCCAGGTGAACGTGGTGCACATGCTGTCGCCGATGACGGTCTGGGCGCGCTACGGCAGCAAGGCGCCGGCGAAGGTGGTGGCGTGGAACCACGTCTGCGGCTCCGCGCTGGCGATGACGGTCAAGAAGGATGTCCATCAGCTCGACGACCTGGCCGGCACCACGGTGGCGATCCCGTTCTGGTATTCGGTGCACAACGTGGTGCTGCAGCATCTGCTGAAAGCCCGCGGCATCGAGTCGATCGGCAGCGGCACGCCCGGGCCCAGGCAAGTCAAGCTGGTGGTGATGGCGCCGTCGGACATGCTGCCGGCGCTGGCCGGCGGGCAGATTTCCGCCTACATCGTGGCAGAACCCTTCGTGGCGCTGGCCGAGATACTCAAGGTCGGCAAGGTGCTGCGTTTCACCGGCGACGTGTGGAAGGATCACGCCTGCTGTGTGGTGCAGATGCACGAGCGCGATTTGAACGAGCGCCCCGAGTGGTCGCAGAAAGTGGTCAACGGCATCGTGCAGGCGCAGGCCTGGGCGCGCGACCATCGCGACGACACCTCGCACCTGCTGGCCAAGGACGCCGCCGACCACTACACCCCGCACAGCTATGAAACCCTGGCCAAGGTGCTGGCACCGCCGCCGTCCGATGATGCGGCCTACATCGCGTCGGGTGCGATCCACCATCCGGAGTGGAAGCAGCACCGCATCGATTTCCAGCCGTACCCGTTCCCCAGCTACACCGAAACCCTGGTGTCGATGCTCAAGACGACGTATGTCGAGGGCAAGAACGATTTTCTGGCGGGGCTGGATCCGGCCTTCGTGGCGCGCGACCTGGTCGACGATCGCTTCGTGAAGAAGGCGATCGCCGGGCTGGGCGGCATGGCGGCCTTCGGCCTGCCCGAAGGTTTCACCCGCCAAGAACACATCACCACCTGAACCCGTAACGCCATGCCGCCGCCGCTCGCCGCATGGCGCGGCGTCCGCATGCAGGCTGCAACTCCATGAACGCAACAAGCATCCCCTT
>DATJCF010000252.1:0-13766 GCA_035514935.1 Rhodanobacter sp.
CTGGCCAGCGTGGTCGTGCTCATGGTGCGTGGGCGGCAATGGGCAACATGGCTGATGATCGCCACCGCGGCGGCGTGCCTGCTGCTGGCGGTGGGCATCTATCCGGCGATGGATGGCGGCCACGCGTTGCGCCACGTCGTCCATTGGGTGCCGTCGCTGGGGCTGGATCTGGTGCTGCGCGTGGACGGCTTCAGCTGGCTGTTCCTGATGCTGATCTGCGGCATCGGCCTGCTGGTGGGTGTGTATGCCCGCTACTACATGCCGCCGGACGATCCACTCAATCGTTTCTGCGCGCTGCTGCTGGCGTTCATGGGCTCGATGCTGGGCATCGTGATGTCCGGCAACGTGATCCAGCTGGTGTTTTTCTGGGAGCTGACCAGCATCTTCTCGTTCCTGCTGATCGGCTACTGGAATCAGGGCGCGTCGGCGCGCGAGGGCGCACGCATGGCGTTGATCGTCACCGCCGGCGGCGGCTTGTGCCTGTTCGCGGGGATGATGCTGCTGGGGCACATCGTGGGCAGCTACGACCTGGATGTAATCCTGGCGGCCGGCGAGCGGGTGCGTGCCGACGCGTTGTACACGCCGATGCTGGTGCTGGTGCTGCTGGGCGCGCTGACCAAGAGTGCGCAGTTCCCGTTCCATTTCTGGCTGCCGCAGGCGATGTCGGCGCCGACGCCGGTGTCCGCGTTCCTGCATTCGGCCACCATGGTCAAGGCCGGCGTGTTTCTGCTGTTGCGTTTCTGGCCGGTGCTGTCGGGTACCGATGCCTGGTTCTGGCTGGTGGGTGGCGCCGGGTTGATAACCCTGCTGCTGGGCGCGGCCGCGGCCGTGTTCCAGCAGGATCTGAAGGCGGTGCTGGCGTATTCGACGATCAGCCACCTGGGTTTGATCACCATGCTGATCGGCCTGGGCAGCACGCTGGGCGCGGTGGCGGCGATCTTCCACATCGTCAACCACGCCACCTTCAAGGCGTCGCTGTTCATGGCGGCCGGCGCGGTGGACCACGAGACCGGCACGCGCGACCTGCGGCGCCTGGGCGGCTTGCGCCATTTCATGCCGATCACCGCCACGCTGGCGGTGATCGCCAGCGCCGCGATGGCTGGCGTGCCGTTGCTCAACGGCTTCCTGTCCAAGGAGATGTTCTTCGCGGTGGCGCTGACCACCCATCGCGGCCCCGCGGTGGACATGGCCGCCGCGGCGATCGCCGTGCTGGCCAGCGCCTTCAGCGTGGTCTATTCGCTGCGTTTCGCGCTGGGCGTGTTCTTCGGCCCCGCGCGAAACGATTACCCGCGCCAGCCCCACGAGCCGCCGCGCTGGATGCGCCTGCCGATTGGTCTGCTGGCGCTGGCCTGCGTACTGGTGGGCATGCTGCCGGCGCGGGTGATCGGGCCACCGTTGCGCGCCGCGGCGTATTCGGTGCTCGGCGAGGACACGCCCGCGTTCAGCCTGGCGGTATGGCACGGGTTGACCCCGCCGCTGTTCATGAGCGCGATCGCACTGTTGGCCGGGTGCGTGGTCTATGTGGTGCTGCGCGGTTATTTCGGCGGGCGCGAAACGCTGCCGCTGCTCGGCCGGTTCAGCAGCCGGCGGATCTTCGAGTGGATGCTGACGCTGCTCACCGCCACCTTGCCGGCCGCGCTGGAAGGTTTGTTCCCCAGCCGCCGGCTGCAACCGCAGCTGCTGTTGATCGTGCTGGCCGCATCACTGGCGGCGGGCACGGCGATGTGGGGCTCGTCGCTGCCGCTGTCGTTGCATGGGTCCGGTGTCGACCCCGCGTTTGCACTGCTGTGGCTGCTCGGCGGCGCCTGCGCGATAGGCGCCGCGACGCAGGCGAAATTCCATCGACTCGCCGCGCTGCTGCTCACCGGCGGCGCCGGCCTGGTGTCGTGCATCAGTTTCGTGTGGTTGTCGGCGCCGGATCTGGCGGCGACCCAGCTGCTGGTCGAGGTGGTCACCGCGATCGTCATCCTGCTCGGCCTGCGCTGGTTGCCCAAGCGCATCAGCGGCATGGCACCGGATACGCGCCGCGCCCGCCTGCGCCGCCGCCGCGACATGGTGATTGCCGCTGGCGTGGGGCTGGGGCTGGCGACGTTGGCCTATGTGGCCATGCTGCATCCGGTGGCCGATTCGATCTCGCACTTTTTCCTGGAGCGCGCGTACACCGAGGGCGGCGGCCACAACGTGGTCAATGTGATCCTGGTCGATTTCCGCGGCTTCGACACCATGGGCGAAATCAGCGTGCTGGCGATCGTGGCGCTGACGGTATTCGCGCTGCTGCGCCGCTTCCGTCCGGCGATCGAAAGCGTGGACGCGCCCGCACAGCAACGGCTGCAGGCGGCTTTCGAGGCCTCCGACAACGGTGCCACCACGTCGGTGGTGGCCGATTACCTGCGCATCCCGGGGTTGATCGTGCAGCTGATGGCGCCGGTGATCGTGCTGTTCGGCCTGCACCTGTTCCTGCGCGGGCACGACCTGCCCGGCGGCGGATTTGCCGCCGGCATCACCGTGTCGGTGGCGTTGGTGCTGCTGTACATGGCGCGCGGTGCGCGCTGGGTGGAGGTGCGCTTGCGGGTGGCGCCGTTGCGCTGGATCGGCGCCGGCCTGCTGCTGGCGGTGAGCACCGGCCTGGGCTCGATCGCGTTCGGCTACCCGTTCCTCACCTCGCATTCGCGCCACGTTGGGCTGCCGCTGCTGGGCGAGTTGCCGCTGGCCACGGCGATGCTGTTCGATCTGGGCGTGTTCTGTGTGGTGGTAGGCGCCACGTCATTGATGCTGGTGGCGCTGGCGCACCAGTCGCTGCGCCGCCCGCGGGTACTGGGCGAGCCCGCGGTCGATGCCGGGGGAGATCGCTGATGGAGGCGGTATTGGCATTGGCGATCGGCGTGCTTGCGGCATCAGGCGTGTGGCTGCTGCTGCGCCCGCGCACGTTCCAGGTGATCATCGGCCTCACCCTGATCTCCTACGCGGTGAACCTGTTCATCTTCTGCATCGGCGGCTTGCGCACGGGTGCCGACCCGGTGTTGCACAGCGGCGCCGACATCACGCAGTACGCCGATCCGTTGCCGCAGGCATTGGTGCTGACGGCGATCGTGATCAGTTTCGCCACCACGGCGTTGTTCCTGGTGGTGCTGCTGGCCTCACGCGGGCTCACCGGCAATGACCACGTCGACGGCAAGGACGGCACGCCGTGAGCGCGCATCTGCTGGTGTTGCCGATCGTGCTGCCGCTGCTGGTGGCGGCGTTGCAACTGCTTCTGGGCGAACGACGGCGGCGGCTGGTGGCTACGTTGAGCGTGACCTCCTGCGTGGCACTGGTGTTGCTGGCCGCTGCGCTGCTGGTGAGCGTGAGCGGTGCATCGGCCGGCGATGGCCTGACGGCGGTCTACCGCATCGGCGACTGGCCGGCGCGCTTCGGCATCGTGCTGGTGGCCGACCGGCTGTCGGTGCTGATGCTGCTGCTTACCGCGGCGCTGGCGCTGGCCCTGCTGCCGTGCGCGTTGGGCCGCTGGCAACAGCCCGGCGGTCCGGTGCAGCCGATGTTCCAGTTCCTGCTGATGGGCTTGAACGGCACCTTCCTCACCGGCGACCTGTTCAATCTGTTTGTGTTCTTCGAAGTGTTGCTGGCGGCCACTTATGGCCTCGCGCTGCATCGGCCAGGCGCGCGCCGGGTCAGCGCCGGCTTGCATTACATCGCGGTCAACCTGCTCGCCTCGATGCTGTTCCTGGTGGGCGTCAGCCTGATCTTCGGGGTCACCGGCACGCTCAACATGGCGGCGCTGGCGCGGCTGATTCCCACCGTGCCGGACAACACGCGCGCTTTGCTGCATGCCGGCACCGCGATCCTGGGCGTGGCATTCCTGGTGAAGGCGGCGATGTGGCCGTTGGGGTTCTGGTTGCCGCGCACCTACGCGGCGGCCACGTCGCCGGTGGCGGCGATGTTCGCGATCATGACCAAGGTGGGCATCTACGTGCTGCTGCGGTTGAGCCTGCTGCTGTTCGGCAATGGCGCGGGCCCGGCCTCGGCCGATTTTGGCGACACCTGGCTGTTGTGGGGCGGCATGGCGACGGTGGTGGTCGGGGTGGTCGGCATGCTGGGTGCGCGCGACCTGGGCAAGCTGGCCGGCTACAACGTGCTGATTTCCTCGGGCACCCTGCTCGGCGCGATCGGCCTGCAGCATCCGGCGGTCACGGCGGGCGCGCTGGCTTACCTGGTGATCTCCACCCTGGCGATCGCCGCGTTCTTCCTGCTGGCCGGCATGCTGGCGCCGGACGACGAAACCGAGGCGACGCCCCTGCTGGAACCGTACGACCCGGCCGGTGAAGCGCTGTACGCGGATGAGGACGAGAACCGCGCCACGCTGCCGGCGCCGGTGGCGCTGCTGGGCATGTGTTTCCTGGTCTGCGCGCTGGTGCTGGCCGGGTTGCCGCCGTTGTCCGGCTTCCTGGCCAAATTCGCTCTGCTGGCGCCGATGCTGGAAACCGGGGCGGCACGCGGCGCGATAGCGCTGTTCACGCTGGTGGTGGTGGCGGGCTTCTGCACGGTGATCGCGATGTGCCGCACCGGCATCCAGATCTTCTGGGCCGATGAGGACTGGGCTTTTCCTCCCATCCGCCTGGGCGAAGCCGTGTCGGTGCTGATCCTGCTGGGATCGTGCCTGGCCTTGAGCGTCTGGGCCGACGCGCCGCTGCGCTACCTGGCGGCCACCGCCGAGCAGTTGCACGCACCGGCCCATTACATCCGCGCGGTGTTCCCGTGAGGCGCTGGCTGCGGCATCCACTGATGGCCAGCTTCCTGCTGCTGGCCTGGCTGCTGCTGCGGCAGAGCCTGGCGCCGGCCACGGTGGTCAGCGGCGTGGTGATCGCGCTGGGGCTGGCGTGGGCGTTCGGCAAGCTGCGCCCGCCGCGGGCGCGGGTGCGTCACTACCTGCTGCTGGGCAAGCTGCTGCTGCGGGTGTTGCGCGATATCGTGCGCTCCAACCTGGCGGTGGCGTGGATCGTCCTGCGCCGACGCGGCCGGTTCACTTCAGGCTTCGTCGCGATCCCGCTGGAGCTCACCGACCATTACGGGCTGGCCGTGCTGGCCTGCATCATCACTTCGACACCGGGCACGATCTGGGTCGATCACGACTCGGCCCGCAACGTGCTGCTGATCCACGTGCTGGATCTGGTCGACGAGGCAAGCTGGATCGACACCATCAAGCAGCGCTACGAGCGGCCCCTGCTGGAGATCTTTCAATGAGCCATGGCTTCCTGGCGTTCGCCATCGTGGCGGCACAATACCTGCTGCTGCTGGCAATGGCCTTCTCGATCATCCGCATGGTGCGCGGGCCGCGCGCGCAGGACCGCGTGCTGGCGCTGGACGCGTTGTACGTGAACGCGATGCTGTTGCTGCTAAGCATCGGCATCCGCACCGGCAGCGAGTTGTACGTGGAGGCCGGCCTGATCATCGCCCTGCTGGGCTTTGCCGGCACGCTGGCGTTTTCCAAGTTCCTGCTGCGCGGCGAGGTGATCGAATGAACCATCTCGACGCACTGCCGCCGTGGGCCGCCGTACTGGTCGGCGTGCTGGTATTGCTGGGCTCGGGCTTCGCCTTCACCGGTTCACTGGGCCTGCTGCGCCTCAAGGATTTTTACAAACGCGTGCATGCGCCCACGCTGGGCACCACCTTCGGCGCGTTCTTCATGCTTGCCGGCTCGATCACCTGCTTCTCGGTGGTGCACGGGCGACCGATCTTCTACGAGATCCTGATCGGCGTGTTCCTCACCCTGACCACACCGATCACGCTGATGATGCTGGTGCGCGCGGCGCTGTATCGCAATCGGGTGGAGGAAGCGCAGGAGCCGCCACGGCGCACCACGCTGGAATGAGGCGCGGACGTTGTCCTTTGTGGGCGCCCGTTTGGACAGGCGCCCGGTGGTTCAGAAACCCATCCCGTAAGGGTCGTTGCCCGCCAGTTCCGCGTTGCTGCCACCTTCGGCCAGGCGGATTTTCAGGGCCAGGCCGTCGCGTGAATCCGACTTGTTGAGCGCTTCTTCCAGCTCCACGCGGCCTTCCTTGTACAGCCGGTAAAGCGACTGGTCGAAGGTCTGCATGCCTTCCTGCAGGCTGCGATCCATCGCTTCCTTGATCTCGTGGGTCTGGCCACGGCGGATCATGTCGCGGATCAGCGGGGTGTTCAGCAGCACCTCGGCGGCGGGAATGCGCCGGCCGTCCTTGCCGATCACCAGGCGCTGGCTGATCACCGCGCGCAGGTTCAGCGCCAGGTTCATCAGCACGTTCTTGTGCGCCGATTCGGGGAAGAAGTTGAGGATGCGTTCCAGCGTCTGGTCGGCGTTGTTGGAGTGCAGCGTGGCCAGGCACAGGTGGCCGGTTTCGGAGAACGCGATCGCCGCCTCCATCGTGTCGGTGTCGCGGATCTCGCCGATCATGATCACGTCCGGCGCCTCGCGCATCGCGTTCTTCAGCGCCTCGTGGTAGCTGTGCGTATCCAGCCCCACCTCGCGCTGGTTGACGATGGATTTCTTGTGCCGATGCAGGTACTCGATCGGATCCTCGATGGTGAGGATGTGGCCGGGCGAGTTGCTGTTGCGCTGGTCCAGCATCGCCGCCAGCGTGGTCGACTTGCCCGAGCCGGTGGCGCCCACCACCAGGATCAGGCCGCGTGGTTCCATGATCAGGTCGCGAAAAATCGGTGGCAACTGCAGCTGGTCGATGCTGGGTATCTCGCTCTTGATCGCGCGGATCACCATGCCCACTTCGCCGCGCTGCTTGAACACGTTGATGCGGAAACGGCCGGCGTCCTTCACCGCCAGCGCCATGTTCAGTTCCAGGTCGCGCTCGAACTGCGGCACCTGGCCTTCATCCATCAGTGAGTAGGCGATCTTCTTGACCATGCCGTTGGGCAGGCCGGTATTGCCCAAGGGGTAAAGCTTGCCCTCCACCTTGATGTTCACGGGGGCGCCTGTCGACAGGAACATGTCGGACGCGCCCTTGTCTACCATGAGCTTCAGGAAGTAACCGATGTCCACGTATGACCCCTGTAACAGTGTGCGTTGCAATGAAGGATTATGCCTGCACACAATACGCTTCAAAACTCGATTAGGAATGTGATGGTGCACATCTTTTTCCAGCCGGCGCGGGCCTCCCGCCGACTTTTTGCGATGGCGACCGCCCTGGGCGTGGCGCTGATTATCGGCGGCTGCGCCAGCGTGCCGCCACCGGACAATGCGATGAACCTGGCACAGAACCAGTTGCAGGCCGCACGCGACGCCGATGCGGCCGATTACGCACCGGTGGATCTCGGGTTTGCGCAGGACAAATTCCAGCAGGCACAGAACGCGATGGCGCAGCGCAAATATGCCGACGCCGCCAACCTGGCCGATGAATCGCGGGCCGACGCCGAACTGGCCAGGGCCAAGGCTCGACTGGGCGCGGCGCGCGCGCAGATCCAGGCCAAGGTGCAGGAGAACGCCCGACTGCGCCAGCAGGGTGAACAGGACGCGTCATCCCCCGCACCGGCAGAGAACGACTCCGCACCCACCGGGAATGCCGCCCCGCAGCTCGACGACATGCCGGCACCGGCGGCCTCGGCACTCACCGCACCGGCGCCGGGCGAAGGTTTCCAGACCGTCCCCAGCACCCCGACCCAACCCGACCCGACTCCCGATCCCACTGCACAGGGGAGCCAGCCATGAAACGTTTTCCGACCCTTTTCGCCTGCGCATTGCTGGCACTGGCCGGCGCACAAACCGTGCATGCGGCGCAGGACGACATCGACGTCAACCGCCTCAACAGCAGCCTCGACCAACTGGCCAACGATCCCACGTTGGGCAATTACGCCCAGGCCGAACAGGCACGCGCCCACGATGCGATCAACCGGCTGGCCCAGGCGCGCTCGCACGACCGTGCACACGAGTTGTACCTGGCCGAACGCCGGGTGGATCTGGCCAAGGCCGCGGCGCAGTTGCAGGATGCCCAGCTCAAGCTGACCCAGCTCGATCGCGAGCACGACCAGATCCTGCTCGACAACAGCCGCCGCGAGGCCGACCGGGCACGCCGCGAGCTGGAGCGCCAGCGCATGCAATACCAGATGGCGCAGGAAGAAACAGCCCGTCTGCAACAGCAGGGCGAAGCGTATTCACAGGCTGCCGAGCAGGCCCGCAACGAGGCCGCAAAAGCCAAGCGGCTTGCCGCCGCCCAGAGCAAGGTCGCCAGGGCCGCACGGCGCGAAGCCGAGCTGGCGACCAAGGTGGCCAAGGCGATGCGCTCGCAGATGCAAAGCGGCGAGGAAGCGCCTGCGGCCACGCCGGCAACGAAACCGAAGAAGCCGTAATCGCCACACTGGTTTCCCGAACCCTCTCCCCGCCGGGAGAGGGAGTTTTCCGGTGCCCTTGAGCCCAGGTCCGTAGCGCCAACGCACCGCAAAGCCCGAAGCGACCGTGACCTCCTCTCCCCCTTGGGGAGAGGACACAGGAGAGGGGCCAGTGCTTGCGAAGTGGTCCAAAAATACGGGCACCCAACAGCCCGAAGACCACGCCACACCAAGCCCCGTCACCCACTTCGGCCGCCACCGCCAACCTGAACGCAAAAGCCTGTTTCGACAGGTTTTTTCTTTTAATTTGACCGCGTTCAAACAAGCCATGAAACCAGCTTGCTAACCCCCTCAGGCCGGTGTAGGGTCAAAGTCCCATGGGCACCCTGACCCATGGGTCACTGACCTGAATTCATGCCCATCAGCGTTCACATCCCCACCCGCGATTCCGGAGTTCCGGCGCGGGTCGTTGGTGCGCGCATGCATTCATACGTCTGCGGGCGACCGCAACCAGGCGCCCGCCAGCCCACTCGCGAGGAGGTCGGATCATGTTTGAAAACCAGCAGCGTGACGATGTCGAGGCTTTGATGAAGGCGGATGCCGAATTCCGCCGGCTCTATCAACGGCACAAGCAACTCGACAGTAAAGTCCACGATGCCGACATCGGCGTACTCCCCATCGATAACCTCACCCTCAACAGCATGAAGAAGGAAAAGTTGCAGGCCAAGGCTCGCCTCGAACGGATGTGGGAAAGTCGCAGAACCCTCACGCATTAACCTGCCCGGTTTGACATGACACGCGGCCCCGGCCTCCTTCGAAAGACGGATGCCGGGGCCGCCGCCGTTCTGGCACCACGCGCGCACCGGAATCGCCCATCTGCTCGGCTATCATTGACGTCTGTCACGCGGCGCATGGCGCCCGACCCCTTCTTGCAACGGAGCAACCATGACGATTCACCAAAGCGTCCTGGAACTGATCGGAAACACCCCGATGGTGCGCACGCAGCACCTCGATACGGGTGTCTGCGAACTGTTCCTGAAGCTGGAGAACGCGAACCCCGGCGGCTCGGTGAAGGACCGCATCGGCCTGTCGATGATCGAAGGTGCCGAACGCGCTGGCCGGATCAAGCCCGGCGACACGCTGGTGGAAGGCACCGCGGGAAATACCGGCCTCGGCCTGGCGCTGGTGGCGCAACAGAAGGGCTACCGGCTGGTGCTGGTAGTGCCCGACAAGATGAGCCGCGAGAAGATCTTCAACCTCAAGGCGATGGGTGCCGAAGTGGTGCTCACTCGCTCGGACGTGGCCAAGGGCCATCCCGAGTACTACCAGGACATGGCCGAGCGGATCGCCAGCGAAACGCCCGGCGCCTACTTCATCAACCAGTTCGGCAACCCGGACAACCCCGCCGCGCACATCCAGTCCACCGGTCCGGAAATCCTCGCCCAGATGGATGGCGAGGTGGATGCCATCGTGATCGGTTGCGGCTCCTCCGGCACGCTGACCGGGCTGTCGCAGTATTTCGCCGAGCACTCGCCAGCCACCGAAATCATCCTGGCCGATCCGGTCGGCTCGATCCTCTGCCAGTACATCAACGAGGGCACGCTCTCGACCAAATCCGCCAGTTGGATGGTCGAGGGCATCGGCGAGGATTTCCTGCCGTTGATCAGCGATTTCTCCCGCGTGCGCAAGGCCTACGCGATTGCCGACCGGGAGAGTTTCCTCACCGCACGCGAGCTGCTGGCGAAGGAAGGCGTGCTGGGTGGTTCATCCACCGGCACGCTGGTCGCCGCCGCGCTGAAATACTGCCGCGAGCAGACCGAGCCGAAGCGCGTGGTGACGCTGGTTTGCGATACCGGCAACAAGTATCTGTCCAAGATGTACAACGACTACTGGATGCTCGACAACGGCTTCCTGGAACGCAAGCAGCACGGCGACCTGCGCGACCTGCTGCTGCGCCCGTTCGCCGAGCGCGACACGGTGGTGGTCGGCCCGCACGAACTGCTGGTCACTGCCTACACCCGCATGAAACTCTACGACGTGTCGCAGCTGCCGGTGATGGATGGCGACAAGCTGGTGGGCATCGTCGACGAGTCGGACGTGCTGATGCATGTGCACACTGACGAGACACGTTTTCGCGACGCCGTATCCGTCGCGATGATCAGCGACCTGCACATGCTGGACATGCGTGAACCGATCACGGCGCTGTTGCCGGTATTCGAGCGCGGGCATGTGGCCATCGTGGTCGACGGCGACGATTTCCTCGGCCTGATCACGCGCATCGATCTGCTGAATTACCTGCGCCGCAAGGTCAACTGAATACTTCCGGCGCGTCACCGCGACCCGCCGCCAACCAATCCAAAAGGATTTCTCCGATGTGTGGAATTGTTGCTGCCGTTGCCCAGCGCGATGTGGCGCCACTGTTGATCGTTGGCCTGAAGGCACTGGAGTATCGCGGGTATGACTCGTCCGGCCTGGCCGTGCTGGCCGGTGGCGATATCCAGCGCGTGCGCGCCAAGGGCAAGGTGCGCGAAATGGAAGCGCTTTACCTGGCCGATCCCCTGCCCGGCGGCACCGGCATCGCGCACACGCGCTGGGCCACCCATGGCGTACCCAGCCAGGCCAACGCCCATCCGCATATCGCCGGCCGCGTGGCGATCGTGCACAACGGCATCATCGAGAACTACGCCAGCCTGCGCGCCGAATTGCAGCAAGCCGGCCACGTGTTCACCTCGGAAACCGACACCGAGGTGATGGCTGCCCTGATCGACCGCCAATTGGGCAACGGACTGAAACTGCGCGACGCCGTGCTGGCTACCGTGCGTGAACTGGAGGGCGCCTACGCCATCGCTGTGGTCAGCAGCGACGAGCCCGACCGCGTGGTCGGTGCCCGCCGTGGCGCACCGCTGCTGGTGGGGCTGGGCATTGGCGAAAATTTCCTGGGCTCCGATGCGCAGGCGTTGATCCAGGTGACCAACAAGATCATCTATCTCGACGAAGGCGACGTGGTCGAGATCACCCGCGACAGCGTGCAGATCTGCGGCCTCGATGGCGTGCCAGTCGAGCGCGCCATGCACGAAAGCGAGCTGTCCGCCGATGCGGTCGAGCGTGGCGAATACCGCCATTACATGCAGAAGGAAATCTTCGAGCAGCCGCGCGCCGTGGCCGATACGCTGGAGGCGCGGCTGGGGCCGCACGGTGTGTTGCCCAACATCTTCGGCATCGAGAGCGACGAACTGCTGCGCCGCACGCGCGGCGTGCACATCATCGCCTGCGGCACCAGCTACCACGCCGGCCTCGTCGCCAAATACTGGGTCGAGGAATTCGCCCACCTGCCGGTGAGCGTCGAAGTGGCCAGCGAATATCGCTACCGCGAAGCGGTGGTGCCGCCGGACACCTTGCTGGTCGCCATTTCGCAATCCGGCGAAACCGCCGACACGCTGGCCGCGCTGCGCGAATCGACCCGCCGCGGCTATCTCGGCACGCTGGTGATCTGCAACGTGCCCGAGTCGTCACTGGTGCGCGAGGCGGACCTGAAGCTGATGACCCGCGCCGGCCCGGAAATCGGCGTGGCCTCGACCAAGGCCTTCACCACCCAGCTCGCCGCGCTGGCACTGTTCGCGCTGGAGCTGGCGCAACGCAATGGCATGGACCCGGCACGCCATGCCGAGCTGTGCGCCGAACTGCAGCACCTGCCACGCGCCATCGAGGATGCCCTGAAACTGGAGCCGGCCATCATCGAACTGGCGGCCGAATTCATCCATCGCCAGCACGCCCTGTTCCTGGGCCGCGGCGCGCATTACCCGGTGGCGCTGGAAGGCTCGTTGAAGCTCAAGGAAATTTCCTACATCCACGCCGAGGCCTACCCGGCCGGCGAGCTCAAGCACGGCCCGCTGGCGCTGGTCGACGAGAAGATGCCCGTGGTGGCGGTGGCGCCGAACGGCCCGTTGCTGGACAAGCTGAAATCCAACCTGCAGGAAGTGCGTGCCCGCGGCGGCCGACTGATCGTGTTCGCCGACGGTGCGGCCGGCATGGATGACATGACCGAAAACGGCGCCACCTTGCGCGTGGCTTCCGGCGGCAGCTTCATCGCGCCGATCGTGTTCACCGTACCGCTGCAGTTGCTGGCCTACCACGTGGCCGTGCTGCGCGGCACCGACGTGGACCAGCCGCGCAACCTGGCCAAATCGGTGACGGTGGAATAAACCGGGCGAACCTGCGCGGGCGGCAACACGCCGCCCGTCTCAGGAGCTGCACGAAAGCATCGAACACCCCGCCTTGTGCCGCGCCCAGTCGGGGCGCTTCTGCGCGAACGCCTCGCGCCCCGGCTGGTCATCGTAAGGTCGCCGCATCGCGTCGAGCAGTTCATGAATGCCGCCGGCATCGCCGGCTTGCGCCTGGTCGATCGCATTCTGCACCAGGTAATTGCGCAAGACGTAGCGGGGATTGGCCGCGCACATGCGCTCGCGGCGTTGGACGACGGTTTGCGGGTCCGTGGCCAGGCGCTCGGCATAACGCTTCAGCCATTCGTCCAGCGCCGGCTCCGCTTCGCACCGCTTCGAGGCGTCGTAGAACGCGTCGTCCATGGGCGCCAGCGTGGGCGCGTCGGGGTCGATATCGCCCAATCCGCGAAACCACAGCGTCATGTCAACTTCCGCCCGTGCCATCAGCGTGTGCAGCGACTGCATCAACGCCACGTCCTCGTCACGGCACTCGACCAGGCCCAGCTTGGCTGCGATGTTGGTGCGGTCGGCGGCGGCATACGCGGCCGCGTAGCGATCCAGCCCGGCCTGCAAGGGCTCGACGTCGGAAAACAGCGGCGCCAGCGCGCCGGCCAGCCGGCTCAGATTCCACCACGCCACGTCCGGCTGCTGGCCGAAGCGGTAGCGACGACGCTGCGCGTCGGTGGTGTTGGGTGTCCAGTCCGGATCGAAGTTGTCGATCCAGCCATAGGGGCCGTAATCGATGGTGAGGCCCAGGATGGACATGTTGTCGGTGTTCATCACACCATGCACGAAACCCACCCTCATCCAGTGCGCCACCATGCGCGCGGTGCGTTCGCACACTTGCCCGAACCATTCGCCGTACAGCGCCTCGCCTTCCCCGCCAAGCTCGGGAAAATCGCGGCGGATGGTGAAATCGACCAGCTGCCGCAGCAGCGCGGTATCGCCGCGCGACGTCGGCAACTCGAAGCTGCCGAAGCGGATGAACGAGGGCGCCACACGGCACACGATGGCACCGGGCTCCGGCGCGGCATGGCCGTCGTAGAACATGTCGCGCAGCACCGGCTCGCCAGTGTCGACCAGGCTGAGCGCGCGCGTGGTCGGCACGCCCAGGTGATGCATGGCCTCGCTGCACAGGAATTCGCGGATCGACGAACGCAACACGGCACGCCCGTCCGCACCGCGCGAATACGGCGTGCGTCCGGCGCCTTTCAACTGCACTTCCCAGCGCTCGCC
>DATJCF010000253.1:0-4895 GCA_035514935.1 Rhodanobacter sp.
GTCAAGGTTTACGCCGCACGCAACGGCATTCTGGGTGCGCTGCGCGAAGACCTGATCGACACCTCCAGGGAAACCGCCAGCGCGATTGCCGCCCTGCGCCATACGCCCGGCGGCGCGTTCGGCTCGTGCCGCTACAAGCTGAAGTCGCTGCAGGACAACCGCGCCGAATATGAGCGGCTGATCGAGGTGTTCCGCGCGCACGACATCCGCTGGTTTCTCTACAACGGTGGCAACGACTCGGCCGATACCGCGCTGAAGCTGTCGCAAATCGGCAAGACCCTGGGCTACGACATCCGCTGCATCGGCGTGCCCAAGACGGTGGACAACGACCTGGTGGTGACCGACTGCTGCCCGGGTTTCGGCTCGGTGGCCAAATACACCGCGATCTCCACCCTGGAAGCCAGCCTCGACGTGGCCTCGATGGCGGAAACCTCGACCAAGGTGTTCATCCTGGAAGTGATGGGCCGTCACGCGGGCTGGATCGCCGCCGCCGCCGGGCTAGCCGGCGAAGACCCGGATGCGGCGCCGCACGTCATCCTGTTTCCCGAGAACGCGTTCGACGAGGCGGCGTTCCTGGCGCGGGTGAAAGCCACGGTAGAACGCGTGGGCTGGTGCACGGTGGTGGCGTCCGAGGGCGTGCGCAATGCGGCCGGGCAGTTCCTGGCCGAAGCGGGCACGCGCGACGCGTTCGGCCACGCGCAGCTGGGCGGCGTGGCGCCGGTACTGGCGGCGCTGGTGAAAGAGAAGCTGGGCTACAAGTATCACTGGGCGGTACCCGATTACCTGCAGCGTTCGGCCCGGCATGCGGCCTCGAAGGTCGACGCCGACCAGGCTTTCGCGGTGGGTCGCGCCGCGGTCGACTACGCGCTGGCCGGCATGAACGCGGTGATGCCGGTGATCGTGCGCACCGCCGACGCGCCGTATCGCTGGAAGATCGAACCGGCACCGCTGGCCAAGATCGCCAACCGCGAAAAGAAAATGCCGAAAAGCTTCATCACCCGCGATGGTTTCGGCATCACCGCCGCCGCGCGCCGCTATCTGTCGCCATTGATCCGCGGCGAGGCGCCGCTGCCCTACGGCAAGAACGGCCTGCCCAACTATGTGCGGCTGAAAAACATGGCGGTGACCACCCGGCTGCCCGCGTTCAAGCCCTGAGATCGACGACCGACCGCTTGCTGAGTGCTGGCTGAAAAGCCAAAACCCCGCACGCGCGGGGTTCAGCTACGCGTTCCTACGATTCACCCATCCGCTGCGACAGCCATCGTGCGTCGAGCGCTTACCGAGGGAGAACGCCATGAAATTTGTCAGTCGTTTGCTTATTGCCGTGGCCTTGCTGGCTACCGGCAACCTGGCGCTGGCCCAACACGGCCCTCGTGACCATGACCGGCGCGGTCAACATCATGAGCGCAACGACCATCGCTACGACGGGCGCCGCGACGGCCACGATCGCCATGATGTCCGCCGTCACGACGACCGCCGCTACAACCGCACGCGCGTGGTCATCCACGAGGATCACCGCCGCTATGGCTACGACCGTCCGCGCTACCGCCATCATTGGCAACGTGGCCATCGCTATGGCGGACCGGTCTACGTGGTGCGCGACTACCGCCACTACCGCCTGCGCCCACCGCCGCGCGGCTATCACTGGGTGAGGGCAGACAACAGCGACTACCTGCTGGTCGCCATCGCCACCGGCATCATTCTGGATGTGGCGTTGCACTGATCAGACGCAGTTGCAGTAACCGAGGCCGTGCATCCGTGCACGGCCTCTTCGTTTCCGGCCATCCGGAAAGACGCTGCGCCGCACAACGCTCCGCGCGCCAACCTCTGCCTATACTCGATGCGACCGCCCGTCCGGACGGCCACTGACAACTCAAGGGGAGGCTCCGATGCTGCAGCAGTATGGCTGGTGGATCGTTCTGGGGTGTGCGGTAGTGGCGGTGTTGTACGGCGCGTTGTCGGCGCGCTGGATCCTGGCGAAATCGCCAGGCAATGAACGAATGCAGGAAATCGCGGCGGCAATCCAGGAAGGCGCCCGCGCCTACCTCAACCGCCAGTACACCACCATCGCGATGGTCGGCGTGGTGTTGCTTCTGCTGATCGGTTTTTTCCTCAGCTGGCCGACGGCGATCGGCTTTCTGCTGGGCGCGGCATTGTCCGGCGCGGCCGGCTATATCGGCATGAACGTTTCGGTACAGGCCAACGTGCGCACCGCCGAGGCGGCGCGTGGCGGCCTGGGCAAGGCGATGGACGTGGCGTTCCGCGGCGGCGCCATCACCGGCATGCTGGTGGTGGGCCTGGCGTTGCTGGGCGTGGCCGGTTACTGGCTGATCCTCAACCGCATGGGCATCACCGGCGAGCCGGCGCTGCATGCGCTGGTGGGCTTCGCCTTCGGCAGCTCGCTGATCTCGATCTTCGCGCGGCTGGGCGGCGGCATCTTCACCAAGGGTGCGGACGTGGGCGCGGACCTGGTCGGCAAGGTCGAGGCCGGCATTCCCGAGGATGACCCGCGCAACCCCGCGGTGATCGCCGACAACGTGGGCGACAACGTGGGCGACTGCGCCGGCATGGCCGCCGACCTGTTCGAGACCTACGCGGTCACCGTCATCGCCACCATGCTGCTGGGCAGCCTGATGGTGAGCGAAGTCGGTGCCAACGCGGTGCTGTATCCACTGCTGCTGGGCGCGGTGTCGATCATCGCCTCGATCATCGGCACGCTGTTCGTGAAGGTAAAACCCGGCGGCTCGATCATGGGCGCGCTGTACAAGGGCGTGGTGGTGTCGGCGGTGCTGGCGGCGGTGGCGTTCTATCCCATCACCACGCGCCTGATGCCCGATTTCAGCCACGGCGCGATGAGCCTGTGGGGCTGTACGCTGATCGGCCTGGCGCTGACCGGCGCCATCGTGTGGATCACCGAGTACTACACCGGCACCCAGTACAAACCGGTGCAGCACATCGCCGCCGCATCCACCACCGGCCATGGCACCAACATCATCGCCGGCCTGGGTGTGTCGATGAAATCCACCGCCTGGCCGGTGATCGCGGTTTGCGCCGCGATCTGGGGCGCCTACGCGCTGGGCGGCCTGTACGGCATCGCGATCGCGGCGACGGCCATGCTGTCGATGGCCGGCATGATCGTGGCGCTGGACGCCTACGGCCCGATCACCGACAACGCCGGCGGCATCGCCGAGATGGCCGACCTGCCGCCGGAAGTGCGCGGCGTCACCGACCCGCTCGATGCCGTGGGCAACACCACCAAGGCAGTGACCAAGGGCTACGCGATCGGTTCGGCGGCGCTGGCGGCGCTGGTGCTGTTCGCCGACTACACGCACAACCTGGACGCCGCCGGCGCGGCCAAGGCGTTGGCGGCCGGGCTGCCGTATACGGCGTTCACCTTCGACCTGTCCGACCACATGGTGATCATCGGCCTGTTGATCGGCGGCCTGATCCCCTACCTGTTCGGCGCCATGGCGATGGAAGCGGTGGGTCGCGCGGCAGGTGCGGTGGTAGTTGAAGTGCGTCGCCAGTTCCGTGATATCCCGGGCATCATGGCCGGCACCGCCAAGCCGGAATATTCGCGTGCGGTCGACATGCTGACCAAGTCGGCGATCCGCGAAATGATCGTGCCGTCGCTGTTGCCCGTAGCCGTGCCGATCGTCGTCGGCCTGCTGCTCGGCCCGAAGGCACTGGGCGGCGTGCTGATCGGCACCATCGTCACCGGCCTGTTCGTGGCCATCTCGATGACCACCGGCGGCGGCGCCTGGGACAACGCCAAGAAGTACATCGAAGACGGCAATCACGGCGGCAAGGGCTCGGAAGCGCACAAGGCCGCCGTCACCGGCGACACCGTGGGCGACCCGTACAAGGACACCGCGGGCCCCGCCGTGAACCCCTTGATCAAGATCATCAATATCGTGGCGTTGCTCCTCATTCCCTTGCTGTAAACCAAAGCAACGCCTGCTAGGCACCTTCGCCCCCCTCCCGCTTGCGGGAGAGGGGTTGGGGAGAGGGAACCCAGCGCAGACCAAGCTCACAAACAACGAACCCCGCCCGTGCGGGGTTCGCCTTTTCAGCTCCGCACCCACCCACCGCACTGACTTTAGTCACGCGTACCCGGCGGGGCGCAATGGCACACTGGCGACGGATCACTTATCGCAGGACCTCCCATGACAACGAATCGATCGGTCTGGCTGATGCTGGCGCTGGGCGTCACACTGGTGGGCATGAACAACGCCCAAGCCCGCGACAAGACAGCCCCCCTGCCCGCCACGGCAGCCACCGACGATCCTTTCCTCTGGCTGGAAGACATCCACGGCACCCGACCGCTGGCGTGGGTGGAAAAGGAAAACGCGAAGACGACCGCGCGGTTCGCCGCCGGCGCCGAGTTCGAGAAAACCCGCGACAGCATCCTCGAAGTTCTCGACTCCGACGCGCGCATCCCCGACGTCAACCGGCGCGGCGATTACCTGTACAACTTCTGGCGCGACAAGGCGCACCCCCGCGGCGTATGGCGCCGCACCACGCTGGCCGAATACCGCAAGGCGAACCCCGACTGGGAAGTGTTGCTGGACGTGGATGCGCTGAACCGCACGGAAAACAAGCGCTGGGTGTTCAAGGGCACGCAATGCCTGAAGCCGGACTACAACCGCTGCCTGATCTCGCTGTCGCCCGACGGCGGCGACGCGGTGGCGGTGCGCGAGTTCGACATCCCCAGCAAGTCGTTCGTGAAAGGCGGCTTCGATCTGCCGGTGGCGAAAACCGAAGCCGGCTGGATCGACGACGACACGCTTTACGTCGGCACGGATTTCGGCCCCGGCACGATGACCGAGTCGAGCTATCCGCGCATCGTCAAGGAGTGGAAGCGCGGCACGCCGCTGTCATCGGCCACCATCGTG
>DATJCF010000254.1:0-2088 GCA_035514935.1 Rhodanobacter sp.
CAGGTTTCCGGTGGTGGCGGAGGAACGACGGGCGGGGCTCATGGCTGTCCTCGGAAAACGGCAAAAGCGGAGTGTCGCCGGGTGACTTCAAGGCGGCAACCGGTGCGGGCCGCCAGCGCCCGGCGGCGTGACGCGGCAGCATGCACGGTTTGACGGAAACGGGTGCAGACGTTAATTTGACGGTTGGTTTTCGGGATACGTTCGGGCGGCGGCAGTGTGCGGCGGCCCGTCGAACTTGTGGAGCATTATGCGACTCGTCCTACTTGGTGCGCCCGGCTCGGGCAAAGGTACACAAGCCGCCCGGTTGAAGACGGATCTTGGTGTGCCGCATATCTCGACCGGCGACATGCTGCGCGCGGCCGTGGCCGCCGGCACGCCGATGGGGTTGAAGGCCAAGGCAGTGATGGATGCCGGCCAGCTGGTTTCCGACGACATCCTGCTGGGCATGCTGGAAGACCGCCTGTCCCAGGCCGACGCCACGTCCGGCTTCATTCTTGACGGCTACCCGCGCAACCTGGCCCAGGCCGATGCGCTGGATCAGCTGCTGGCCAAGATCGGCCAGCCGCTGGATGCCGTTATCAAGCTGGAAGTGCCCAACGAAGCCATCATTCGTCGCTGCGAAATCCGTTTCGCCGCCGAAGGCCGCGCCGACGACAACCCCAACACCGTGCGTCGCCGGCTGGGCATCTTTGCCGAGCAAACCGCGCCGGTCGCCGATTTCTACGCTCGCCGCGGCAAACTGCAGGTGGTCGATGGCGTGGGTGAGCTGGACGAGGTCACCGCGCGCATCAAGCAGGCACTGCAACGCGACCCGGTAGTGGCCAACGGCTGAGTTTTCCCCTTCCCGTCGGGAAGGGTTTTCAGGAAGCCCGCCATGCGTCTGCATATTCTCGGTATCTGCGGCACCTTCATGGGCGGTGTCGCCGCCTTGGCGCGCGAGCTCGGCCTTGAGGTCGAGGGTTCCGATACCAGCGTCTATCCACCGATGAGCGACCAGCTCGAAGCCCTCGGCATCGAACTGATGCGCGGCTACGACGCGAAACATCTGCAGCCGGCGCCCGATCTGGTGGTGGTGGGCAACGCGATGAGCCGCGGCAACCTCGCGGTGGAATACATGCTCGACCAGCGCCTGCGCTACGTTTCCGGCCCGCAATGGCTGGGCGAGACGGTGCTGGCCGGGCGCGACGTGCTGGCGGTGGCCGGCACGCATGGCAAGACCACCACCACGAGCCTGCTGGCGCATCTGCTGGAAAGCGCGGGCATGGCGCCCGGGTTTCTGGTGGGTGGGGTGCCGGGAAATTTCGGGGTGTCGGCGAGGCTGGGCGGAAAGCAGTCTCGCGGCGCCCAGAGTCCCCCTTCCGGCGCTGCGCACCTCCTTCCCCCGCGGGCGGGGGACGTGAGGGTGGAGCAGTCTCCGACCGCGCCGTTTGTGATTGAAGCGGACGAATACGACACCGCGTTTTTCGACAAGCGCAGCAAGTTCGTGCATTACCGGCCGTGTATCGCGATCCTCAACAACCTGGAATACGACCACGCGGACATCTTTCCCGACGTGGCCGCGATCCAGCGCCAGTTCCACCACCTGGTGCGCACGGTGCCCGGCAACGGCCGGCTCATCGTCAACGCTTCGGACGAGCGCCTGGCCGAAGTGCTGGCGATGGGTTGCTGGACGCCGGTGGAGACCTTCGGCATCGGTTGCGGCGACTGGCAGGCCAGCCTGATCGAGGCAGACGGCTCGGCGTTTGCCGTGCATCGAAAAGGCGAACTGATCGGTGAAGTCCGCTGGCCTCTGCTGGGCAATCACAGTGTGATGAACGCGCTGGCCGCGCTGGCCGCCGCCGCCGCGGCGGGTGCCGATCCACGCGCGCTGTTGCCGGCGTTTGCCGATTTCCGGAGCGTGAAACGGCGGATGGAACTGGTCGGTGAAGCCGGTGGCGTGCACGTCTATGACGATTTCGCCCACCACCCCACCGCCATCGCCACCACGCTGGCGGGGTTGCGCGCAAAGGTCGGGGCAGGGCGCATCCTGGTGGCGCTGGAGCCGCGCTCCAATTCCATGCGCCAGGGCGCGCATGCCGCCGCGCTGGC
>DATJCF010000255.1:0-4162 GCA_035514935.1 Rhodanobacter sp.
CGTGCGGGTTGGCGCTGGTGGAAACCAGGGCGCCGCCGTAGGCGCGGCACAAGGCTGCCGCCGGCGCGTGGGCCGTCACCCGCAAGGCGATGCCGGCGTGCGCGCCGGCGATCCACTCGGGAATGTCGGCGGCGCGGGGAAGAATCCAGGTATGCGGCCCGGGCCAGCTGGCCTGCACCTGCGCCAGCACGGTGGCGGGGATGGCAGCGCGGTCGATGTAGCACGCCACCTGCGCGAAGTCCGCCGCGATCAAGAGCACGCCTTGCGTGGGCGGCCGCTGCTTCAGCGCAAACAGGCGCTCGAACGCCGTCCGGTTGCGCGGGTCGCAGCCCAGGCCGAACACCGCCTCGGTCGGATACGCCAGCACGCCACCGTCACGCAGCAGCGCGGCGGCGGCATCGATCTGGCCCTCGGCAAAGCGCTGCAACACTCAGGCCCCGCCGGCGTCCGAGGTGCCGGCGGTTTTGGCTGGCGTCTTGCGCGCCGTGGTCTTCTTCGCCGCGGTTTTCTTGGTAGCCGTCTTCTTGGTAGCCGTCTTCTTGGCCGCAGATTTCTTGACGGCTGTCTTCTTGGCAGCCGTCTTTTTCACAGCGGCCTTTTTCGCAGCCGGCGCCTTTTTGGCGGCCACTTTCTTGGCGGCCGTCTTCTTGCCGAAGCGGCCTTTCTTCACCGGCGCGGCGGCCAGCAGTTCGAGGCATTGGGCCTCGGTCAGCATCTTGGGTTCCTGGTCCTTCGGGATCCGCGCGTTCTTTTCGCCGTCGGTGATGTAGGGGCCGTAGCGGCCATTCAGCACCTGCACGCCATTGCCGAAATCGAGGATCAGGCGGTTGGCCAGCATCTCCAGTTTCTCGGCCACCACCTGCAGCGCGCGGGGCAGCTCGATGGTGTACGGGTCATCCTCGGCCTTGAGCGAGGCGTAGGTGCTGCCCTGCTTCACGAACGGGCCGAAGCGACCGATCGCCACGCTGACCTCGTCGCCGTTCTCGGCGTGGCCCAGGTTGCGCGGCAGCTTGAACAGCTCCAGCGCGTCGGCCAGGGTGATGGTGTGCATGCTCTGGCCGGGACGCAGGCTGGCGAAGGTGGGTTTCTCCTCGTCGTCCTTGGTGCCGATGGCGGCGTACGGCCCGAACCGGCCCAGCCGCACCGACACCGGCTTGCCGGTTTTCGGATCGGTGCCCAGCTCGCGCGCGCCGGTGGCCTCGCTGCGGTCGACCGATTCGGTCTTCTCATCCACCTGCTGCTTGAACGGCACCCAGAAGCGCTCCATCAACGGCACCCAGGCCTCCTCGCCACGGCTGACCGCGTCGAGCTCGTCTTCCATCTTCGCGGTGAAGTCGTAGTCGACGTACTGCGTGAAGTGCTGGGTGAGGAACTTGCTCACCGCGCGGCCGACGTCGCTGGGTTTGAAGCGGCGGCTGTCGAGGTAGACGTACTCGCGGTTCTGCAGCACCTGGATGATGCTGGCGTAGGTCGACGGGCGGCCGATGCCATGTTCCTCCAGCGCCTTGACCAGGCTGGCTTCGGAATAGCGCGGCGGCGGCTCGGTGAAGTGCTGGTCGGCGGCGATTTCGTGCAGCGGCACCGCCTCGCCCTTTTCCATCCGCGGCAGGCGCCGGCCTTCGTCGTCGTCATCGGCCTTCTTCTGGTCGCTGCCTTCCTCGTAGACGGCCAGGAAGCCCGGATCGATCACCGTGGTACCGCTGGCACGGAACGAGGCGTCGCCCCCTTCCACATGCGGCAGCGCGAATTCCACCGAGACGGTGTTCAGCGTGGCGTGGATCATCTGGCAGGCGACGGTGCGCTTCCAGATCAGCTCGTACAGCTTGCGCTGGTCGTCGTTGAGATACGCCGCCACCGACCGTGGCGTGTGCATGGCCGAGGTGGGACGGATCGCCTCATGCGCCTCCTGCGCGTTCTTCGACTTGGTCTTGTAGACCTGCGGCGCATCCGGCAAGGCCTTGGCGCCGAAGTCGCGAGCGATCAGCTGGCGCAGCTCGGCCAGTGCGTCGTCGCCGAGCATGGTGGAGTCGGTACGCATGTAGGTGATCAGGCCGACGTTGCCTTCGTCGCCCAGCGCCACGCCTTCATACAGGCCCTGCGCCACCTTCATGGTGCGGCTGGTGGTGAAACCCAGCTTGCGCGCGGCTTCCTGCTGCAGGGTGGAGGTGGTGAACGGGGCCGCGGGGCGGCGCTTGCGCTCCTTCGAGCTGACCTCGCTGACGGTGAGACGACCGCGCGCGGCCTGTTTCAGTGCGTCGCGGGCCGCTTGCGCATCGGCCTCGTTGGTGAGGTCGAACTGCTCGAATTTCTTGCCGTTGAGCCGGGACAGGCGGGCGCTGAAATCGCCCTCGGGGTGCTTGAGCTGGGCCTCGATGGTCCAGTATTCGCGCGCATTGAAAGCCTCGATCTCTTCCTCGCGCTCCACGATCATGCGCAAGGCCGGCGACTGCACGCGGCCGGCGGAAAGTCCGCGCTGCACCTTGCGCCACAGCACCGGCGACAGGTTGAAGCCGACCAGGTAATCCAGCGCGCGGCGCGCCTGTTGCGCATCGACCAGATCGTGAGACAACTGCCGTGGCGCGGCCACCGCGGCCTTGATCGCCTTCGGCGTGATCTCGGAGAACACCACCCGGTGCATCTGCTTGCCCTTGGTCAGGCCGCGCTCCTTCAGGATCTCGCTGATGTGCCAGCTGATCGCCTCGCCCTCGCGATCCAAGTCGGTCGCGAGATAGATGTCGTCGGCCAGCTTGGCCGCCTTGGCGATGGCGTCGACGTGCTTCTCGTTGCGCTCGATCACCTCGTAGGCCATGGCGAAGCCGTGTTCGGTATCGACCGCGCCCTCCTTCGGTCGCAGGTCACGCACGTGGCCGTAGGAGGCCAGGACCTGGAAGTCCTTGCCGAGGTATTTGTTGATCGTCTTGGCCTTGGCCGGCGATTCGACGATGAGCAGGTTTTTTGCCATGAAACTGGATTTCCACAAACGTAAAGACCGCCGCTGGGCGACGGGCGCATATATATAGTTGAAACCACGCCGGGCGGGCGACTGTCAAGCCAAATCACGCCGGCCGCGCGTTCAGCCCGGCAGTTGCTGGTAGCGGTTGCCGGGCAACGTCTCGACGCGTCCCTGCAATTCCAGCATCAGCAGCATCGAGGAAAGCGCCGACGCCGTCTGACCCGTACGTTGCACAAGTTCGTCCAACGTCGCCGGATCATGACCGAGTGCCCCGCATAAGTCGCGATAAGCCGGATCGTCCGATGCCGCCCGAGCGGCATCGCCCACGCTGGCGGCCACGTCCGTGCTGCCCAACCGCGCGGCCAGTTCGCCACCAAGCATGCGCGCTGCGGGCGTCAATGTCTCGATAATTTCGGCGGCCGTTTCCACCAGCCGGGCGCCGTCGCGGATCAGCCGATGGCAACCGCGGGCCAGCGGATTGTGGATGGAGCCGGGCAGGGCGAACACCTCGCGCCCCTGCTCGCCGGCCAGCCGGGCGGTGATCAGCGAGCCGGAACGCAGGCCCGCCTCGACCACCAGTGTGCCCAGCGACAAGCCGGCGATGATGCGGTTGCGGCGCGGGAAGTGGTCGGCGCGGGCGCCGGTGCCGAGCGGGTATTCACTGATCAGGGCGCCCTGGGCAGCAATGCGCCGGGCTAGGGCATGATGCTTGCGCGGATAGACCCGGTCGGCGCCGGTGCCAATCACCGCCAGCGTGCTGCCGCCGGCGTCCAGCGCGGCGGCGTGGGCGGCGCCGTCGATGCCGTCGGCCATGCCGCTGGTGATGGCGAACCCGGCCTGCGCCAGCGCCCGGGCGAACGCACTGGCATGCGCCATGCCCGCCACGCTGGCGCTGCGTGCGCCGACGATGGCCACCTGCGGCAGCAAGGCGAGGCCCGGGTTGCCGGCCACGAACAGGGCGGCTGGCGGCTGCGGGATGTGTTCCAGTTGTGGCGGGAAATCCGCGTCGGTACAGCGCAGCAGGTGGTGATCCGGCTCGGCCAGCCAGGCGATGTCGGCAGCCAGTCGCGCCTCGTCGGGCGCGGCCAGCCAGGCCTTGGCTTCCTCGCCCAGTGCGGTTCGGTGGCGATGCAGGTTTCGCAGTACGGCATCGATGTCGCCATCGGCGGCGTCGAGCCGCTCGCGCAAGCCGCCCGGCCCCAGGCCCGG
>DATJCF010000256.1:0-5527 GCA_035514935.1 Rhodanobacter sp.
CCGGTGAAGGACTACGAGTGCCTGTGCGGCAAGTACAAGCGCATGAAGCATCGTGGCGTGGTGTGCGAGAAGTGCGGCACCGAAGTCACCTTGGCCAAGGTGCGCCGCGAGCGCATGGGCCACATCGAGCTGGCCAGTCCGACCGCGCACATCTGGTTCCTGAAGTCGCTGCCCTCGCGCATCGGCCTGATGCTGGACATGACCCTGCGCGACATCGAGCGCATTCTGTACTTCGAAGCGTTCGTGGTGATCGATCCGGGCATGACCGCGCTGGAGCGCGGCCAGCTGCTCAGCGAAGACCAGTACCTGGAAGCCACCGAAGAGCACGGTGACGAGTTCGATGCGCGCATGGGCGCCGAGGCCGTCTACCAGTTGCTGAAGTCGCTGGACCTGCCGGGCGAAGTGATCCGCCTGAAGGAAGAGATCGGCTCGACCGGCTCGGAGACCAAGCTGAAGCGGCTGACCAAGCGCGTGAAGCTGATCGAGGCGTTCCTGGAATCGGGCAACAAGCCCGAGTGGATGGTGCTGACCGTACTTCCCGTGTTGCCGCCGGACCTGCGTCCGCTGGTGCCGCTGGACGGTGGCCGCTTCGCCACCTCCGATCTGAACGATCTGTACCGTCGCGTGATCAACCGCAACAACCGCCTGAAGCGGCTGCTGGAACTCAATGCGCCGGACATCATCGTGCGCAACGAGAAGCGCATGCTGCAGGAATCGGTCGATGCGCTGCTCGACAACGGCCGCCGCGGCCGCGCCATCACCGGCACCAACAAGCGCGCGCTGAAGTCGCTGGCCGACATGATCAAGGGCAAGCAGGGCCGCTTCCGCCAGAACCTGCTCGGCAAGCGCGTGGATTACTCCGGTCGTTCGGTGATCGTGGTCGGTCCGACCCTGCGCCTGCACCAGTGCGGTCTGCCCAAGAAGATGGCGCTGGAGCTGTTCAAGCCGTTCATCTTCGCCAAGCTGCAGGCGCGTGGTGAAGCCACCACCATCAAGGCGGCGAAGAAGCTGGTCGAGCGCGAAGAGCCGATGGTGTGGGACATCCTCGAGGACGTGATCCGCGAGCATCCGGTGCTGCTGAACCGTGCGCCGACCCTGCATCGTCTGGGCATCCAGGCGTTCGAGCCGAAGCTGATCGAAGGCAAGGCGATCCAGTTGCATCCGCTGGTGTGTACCGCGTTCAACGCCGACTTCGACGGCGATCAGATGGCTGTGCACGTGCCGCTGTCGATCGAGGCGCAGCTGGAAGCGCGCGCGCTGATGATGTCGTCCAACAACATCCTCAGCCCCGCCAACGGCGAGCCGATCATCGTGCCGACGCAGGACGTGGTGCTCGGCCTGTACTACATGACCCGCGAGCTGATCAACGTCAAGGGCACCGGCATGGTGTTCTCCGGCGTCAGCGAAGTGCGTCGCGCCTACGACAACCGTGCGGTGGAATTGCACGCCAAGGTCAAGGTGCGCCTGCAGCTGGTGCACGTGGCCGAAGATGGCGCGCGCACGCATGAAACCGCGATCGTCGACACCACCGTGGGCCGTGCGCTGCTGGCCGAGATCCTGCCCGAAGGACTGCCGTTCGCCCTGGCCAACACCGAGCTGACCAAGAAGAACATCTCGCGCCTGATCAACTCCAGCTACCGTCTGCTGGGCCTGAAAGAGACCGTGGTGTTCGCCGACAAGCTGATGTACACCGGCTACCGCTTCGCCACCCGTGCGGGCATCTCGATCGGCATCGACGACATGCTGATTCCGGACGAGAAGAAGCCGATCCTGGAAGAAGCCGAGAAGGAAGTCGTCGAGATCCAGCAGCAGTACCAGTCCGGTCTGGTCACCGCCGGCGAGCGTTACAACAAGGTGGTCGACATCTGGTCGCGCACCAGCGAGCTGGTGGCGAAAGCCATGATTGACGGCATCGGCACCGAGAAGGTGAAGGATGCCGACGGCAAGATGGTCAACCAGAAGTCGATGAACTCGCTGTACATCATGGCCGACTCCGGCGCTCGTGGTTCCGTGGCACAGATTCGTCAGCTGGCCGGCATGCGCGGCCTGATGGCGCGTCCGGACGGCTCCATCATCGAGACCCCGATCAAGGCCAACTTCCGCGAAGGCCTGAACGTGCTGCAGTACTTCAACTCGACCCACGGTGCTCGAAAGGGTCTGGCCGATACGGCGTTGAAGACGGCGAACTCCGGTTACCTGACCCGCCGACTGGTCGACGTGGCGCAGGACGTGGTGATCACCATGGACAACTGCGGCACCGAAGACGGCATCATCATGCAGCCGATCGTCGAGGGCGGCGACGTGGTCGAGCCGTTGCGCGAGCGCGTGCTGGGCCGTGTCGTGGTGGGTGACGTCTACGCGCCCGGCGACGACGACGAGCCGATCGTGCTCTCCGACACGCTGCTGGACGAAGCGCTGGTCGAGAAGCTGGACAAGGCTGGCGTGCAGTTGCTCAAGGTGCGTTCGCCGATTACTTGCGAAGCGGCCCACGGCGTATGCAAGCTCTGCTACGGCCGCGATCTGGCCCGTGGCCACCTGGTCAACATGGGCGAGGCCGTGGGCGTGGTTGCCGCGCAGTCGATCGGCGAGCCCGGCACCCAGCTGACCATGCGTACGTTCCACATCGGCGGCGCGGCTTCGCGTGCGGCGGCAGTGGACAACGTGACGGTGAAGACCACCGGTTCGCTGAAGTACAACAACCTGAAGTCGGTGCAGCACAAGCAGGGCCACCTGGTGGCGGTGTCGCGTTCGGGCGAGCTCAGCGTCATCGACGCCAGCGGCCGCGAGCGCGAGCGCTACAAGGTGCCGTACGGCGCCACCATCGCGGTCAAGGACGGTGCGGCGGTCAAGCCGGGCCAGACCGTGGCCAACTGGGATCCGCATACCCACCCGATCGTCACCGAGGTGGCCGGTGTGGTGCGCTTCATCGACTTCCTCGATGGCGTCACCGTGCAGAGCCAGACCGACGAACTGACCGGCCTGGAGTCGGCGGTGGTCACCGATCCGAAGCGTCGTGGCGCGCAGGCGAAGGACCTGCGCCCGATCGTGCGCCTGGAAGACAGCAAGGGCCGCGAGCTCAAGTTGCCGGGCACCGACATTGCGGCGCAGTACTTCCTGCCGGCCGGTGCGATCGTGTCGATCCAGAACGGTGCCGAAGTGGGCGTGGGCGACGTGGTTGCGCGTATCCCGCAGGAAACCTCCAAGACCCGCGACATCACCGGTGGTCTGCCGCGCGTGGCCGATCTGTTCGAGGCACGCAAGCCGAAGGAGCCGGCGATCCTGGCCGAACGGTCGGGCATCATCAGCTTCGGCAAGGACACCAAGGGCAAGCAGCGCCTGATCATCAAGGACGTCGACGGCAACGAGCACGAGGAGCTGATTCCGAAGTGGCGTCAGGTCATCGTGTTCGAGGGCGAGCATGTGGAGAAGGGCGAAACCGTCGTCGACGGCGAGCCGAGTCCGCATGACATCCTGCGCCTGCTGGGCGTGGAGCCGCTGGCCTCGTACCTGGTCAAGGAAATCCAGGACGTGTATCGCCTGCAGGGCGTGAAGATCAACGACAAGCACATCGAGGCGATCATTCGCCAGATGCTGCGCAAGGTCGAGATCGTCGAGCCGGGCGAGAGCCATTATCTGCGCGGCGAGCAGATCGAGCGCGTGCGGATCAACGGTGAAAACGACCGCGCTGTGGCCAAGGGCGAGCGTCCGGCCGAGTACCAGTCGATCCTGCTCGGCATCACCAAGGCATCGCTGGCCACCGAGTCGTTCATCTCGGCAGCTTCGTTCCAGGAAACCACCCGCGTACTCACCGAGGCGGCGGTTCGTGGCACGCGCGATACCTTGCGTGGCCTGAAGGAAAATGTTATTGTCGGCCGTCTTATTCCGGCAGGTACGGGTCTGGCATACCACGCAGGGCGTCGCCGCCAGGGTGGTCTGACCGATCTGGAGCTGGATACCCTTTCCGGTTCCACACCTCCGACGTCATTTGTCGAAGCGCCGGTCAGCAGTGAAGGTGGTGCCGAGTAAGCCTCGTCAGGTTTTACTCGCCGACATACGAAATGAGGTGCATGGATGCACCTCGTGTTCGGGTCACGGATGGCGGAGCGTCAACTTGCCCAGGCAAGCTCGCTCATGTTAAATTCCCGCTTCTTGGCAGACCGAGCTTATTCGGGCTGCCTTTATGTTTTCAGGAACAGCTTCGCATGACGACAGTCAATCAACTGGTGCGCAAAAACCGCAGCCCCAAGACCTACAAGAGCGGGTCGCCGGCCCTGCAGAGCAGCCCGCAGCGTCGCGGCGTCTGCACGCGCGTTTACACGACCACCCCGAAAAAGCCGAACTCGGCGTTGCGCAAGGTTGCCAAGGTGCGCCTCACCAACGGTTTCGAGGTGATCAGCTACATCGGTGGTGAAGGCCACAACCTGCAGGAGCACTCGGTGGTGCTGATCCGCGGCGGTCGCGTCAAGGATCTGCCCGGTGTGCGTTACCACACGGTGCGCGGCAGCCTGGATTGCGCCGGTGTCACCAAGCGCCGTCAATCGCGTTCGAAGTACGGCGCCAAGCGCCCGAAGAAATAACGTCGCGCGGCCCTCGCTGGCCGCTTTACAGGCGGGCAGGAATGTCCGCAAAAATAACGGACAACAAACATGTCGCGTAAAGGTTCACATCCCGCCCGTCTGATCCTGCCGGATCCCAAGCATGGCAGCCAGCTGATCGCCCGTTTCATCAACATGGTGATGAAGAGCGGCAAGAAGTCGGTCGCCGAAAGCATTGTCTACGGCGCGCTGCAGCACATTGGCGAAAAGAATGCCGAGCCGGTGGCTCTGGTCGAGAAGGCGCTGAACAACATCGCTCCGGCGGTCGAAGTGAAGTCCCGTCGTGTCGGTGGCGCCACCTACCAGGTGCCGGTCGAAGTGCGTCCGGGTCGTCGCATGGCGCTGGCCATGCGCTGGGTGATTGACTCCGCGCGCAAGCGTGGCGAAACCTCGATGCCGCGCAAGCTGGCTGCCGAACTGCTGGAGGCTTCCGAAAGCCGCGGTGGCGCCGCCAAGAAGCGCGAAGAGACGCACCGCATGGCGGAAGCCAACAAGGCCTTCTCGCATTACCGCTGGTAATAAACGCCTGTCTTGCCGTCTTTCGTGACGGCAAAGGACAAGCCCGCCATGCATGGCGGACTCCTGGAGTTCAAGTCGTCATCCCTGGCGGCTTGAACAAGCCGGCATCCATGCCGGACTTTGGATGGGTTCATACCGCCTTTCGCGACGGCAAAGAACAATCCGGTATCCATGCCGGACTTTTCAATTAAACGTGGCCCGGACGGCCGCATAGAATCGGGCAGGCAGCCCGGCACAGGTACATACCAATGGCACGCACCACTCCAATCGATCGCTACCGCAACTTCGGCATCATGGCTCACATCGATGCCGGCAAGACCACGACCACGGAGCGCATCCTGTTCTACACGGGCGTCAGTCACAAGATTGGCGAAGTGCACGATGGCGCGGCCACGATGGACTGGATGGAGCAG
>DATJCF010000257.1:0-5945 GCA_035514935.1 Rhodanobacter sp.
CGGATCGTCGCTGCCGGCAAACATCACGATGGGGTGGCCGGACGACACCAGGCGCAAGTCTTCCAGCGCGTCGCGATCGGGCAGCGCCATGTCGACGATGATCAGATCCGGCTTGATGTCCTCGACGGCCGCGATACGCCCGGCCCCTTCCGGCACCCGCACCACCTGGGCGAAACCCGACTCGCACAGGATCGTCTCGAGCGCGCGCGCACGGCCGGCGTCAGTGTCGATGAGGAGGATTTTCAGGGACATCGGTGGGTGCGATTTCCATCAAGCCGTGATGACGCGTTGAAGCATCCGGCGGTGTTATTGCTCCGCAACGCACGCATCAGCCGGCGAAGCGCCATTCGTCAAAGTCGGCACGACTATGTTCCAAACCCGGTTCGATTCATCTTGCTGCGTTGCCACATTTATTGAGCGATCTGCTATAAGAAAAGCACGGCGCGTGTGTCATTTTGCACACTTGCCGGTCATCCGTATACGGACGTATGGATGGCCAAATGATTTTCTCGAAATGCACCTGAATACACCAACACAATCCCCGAATTGGGGAAAGCCCCGCCCCGGAGACACGACATGCGCCTGTATCCCCTGTTTGCGGACTTGAACGGCTTGCCGGTGCTGGTGGTAGGCGGCGGAAACGTGGCCGAACGCAAGGTCGCCGCCCTGCTCGAAGCCGGTGCCGTGGTCCGTGTTGGTGCACCGCACCTGTTTCCGGCGCTGGCCGAACAGGCGGCCAACGGCCGTATCGCGCATATCGACGGCGACTTCGAGCCGTCGTGGCTGGACGATGTGTGGCTGGTGATCGCCGCCACCGACAACCGCGAACTCAATGCCGAGGTCGCCGCCCGCGCCACCGAAAGGCGCATTCTGAGCAACGTGGTGGACAACCCGGCGCTGTCGCGTTTCCAGGTGCCAGCCGTGGTGGATCGGGCACCGCTGACCATCGGCATTTCCACTGCCGGCGCCGCGCCCATGTTCGCCCGCCGCGTGCGTGAAACGCTGGAGTCGCATCTGGAACCGGCGATCGGCCCACTGGTGGCGCTGGCGCAGCGGCATCGCAAGGCGATCGTCGATGCGTTCCCCGACCTTGCCGCACGACGCCGCTTTTACGATGGGCTATATGACGGCCCGGTGCTCCAATTGCTGCGCCACGCCCGACACGCCGAAGCCGAGGCAGCGTTGCTCGATGCGCTGGATCACGATGCCCCGCCCGTGCCCGGCTCGGTCGTGCTGGTCGGCGCCGGCCCCGGCGATCCGGGCCTGCTGACGCTTGCCGGGTTGCGCGCGCTCAATCGGGCCGACGTGATCCTGCACGATCAACTGGTCGGCCCCGAGGTCCTGGCGATGACGCGGCGCGATGCCGAGCGCATCGATGTCGGCAAGCGCGGCGGCGGCCGGCACACACCGCAATCGGAGATCAACGCGTTGTTGCTGCAGCATGCCCGCGCCGGGCGCTACGTGGTGCGCCTGAAAGGCGGCGACCCGTTCGTGTTCGGCCGTGGCGGCGAGGAGATGCAGTACCTGCGGCGCCACGGCGTGGCCTGCACGATCGTGCCCGGCGTGACCGCGGCCGTGGCCTGCGCCGCCTACGCGGGCATCTCGCTCACTCACCGCGAACACGCCCAGTCGGTGCGGCTGCTTACCGCCCACTGCAAGGATTCGATGGACACGCTGGATTGGGCCGCGCTGGCAGCCGAGCGGCAGACCCTGGCGGTGTACATGGGCCTCGCCCAGCTCACTCACCTGACCGAGCGCCTGCTGGCCCATGGCCGTGCGCCGGATACGGCCTTTGCGCTGATCGAGAACGGGACCTTGCCGCAGCAACGCGTGCTCCGGGGCGAACTGCATGCCCTGCCCGCGCTGGCATCGGCGCACCACATCGAGGCACCGGCCTTGCTGATCATCGGCCAGGTGGCAACGATGGCCGACGAGCTTGGGTGGTTTGGCGAGGTGGTTGATACGGTCGAAGCCGAACTGGCCGCATAGTGGCGCCGACTGGGCGTGTCCGCTCAGTCATCCCAACGCGACATCTCCGGGAAGCCGCAGCGGTAATACCAGTCCAGCACCGGTTCGGGCACCAGCGCCTGCAAGTCGTTTCCCAGTGCAACGTAAGCGTCGAGGACGTCACGCAACACTTTTTCGCCCCGGCCGTTGCGCTGGTCCAGCGGGACGTTGAAGTGCTGGTACTCGATCATCTCCAGCATGCGCGACGACCAGCCGAACAGCAGGTCGCTCCACCCATTGAACTGGGTGCTGACCCAGTCGCGAAGCGGCGCGTGCAGAGTCAACCCTTCCTGTACGCAGAGCTTGTGCGCCAGCACGCTGACGGGCAGCCAGGCGCCGCGGTACCACTCGGTGTGACCGTTGGCCGATCGCGGCACTACCAGCGGCGCGGGTGCGCGGAAATCGGCGAAGGTGGTGATGAACAACCGCTCGATGCGGCGCGCATCGCGCAGACGGTCGGTGTGGATCAGCAGGCCACGATCCAGGTCGAAGAACTCGAAGAAGCGCGGATGCAAGGTGCGGAAGCGGTCCACGGGATCGCGCGCGAAGCCGACTTTCAGGATGTCCTCGTCGCGGCATGGCAGCACGTAGACATAGGTGCGCCCGCGACGGGTGAAACGGGGATAGGCAACGTCGTCATTCACTGAAGTTCAGGCCTGCAGCACTTGCTTGGGCATACCGCATTACCCCGCGCCCGTCATGGCATGGCGGCAGCGGTTCCACCCGCAACTGGCCCGGGGCGGCGGATGGCGAAACATTCAATCGTCGCTGGGAGCCTTGGCTGGAATGAACGGTGAAACGGGATCGCTCGCCGGAAAGGTCTCCTCCAGCGCCTGGTCCTGGTTGTCGCTTTCTTCCTTCTTGCGCGCGGCGCGCTCTGCCGCGGTCTCGGTGTGCCTGGGCAGTTCTTCGTCAGGGTTTCCGACGTCTTTGCGATCGTGTGCGGACATGGGTGGCTCCTCTGGCGGGAGGTTTCAGCGTGCAGTCCGTGCTGTTAAAAGCACATGCGTTTTCCGTCTAGGCGGGCGATGGCGGTTGGGATACTGAACGGCTGAGGTTCTGGCTGCCCGGCGCCATCGATGTCTTGCTGCGCACATGGCCACGCGCGCCCAGCATCATCTCCTCCAGCCAATGCACCAGGATCGAGGCATAGCTGCTGCGGCTGCGCTCGTCGGTGAGCGCATGGTCGGCCTGCGCAATCGTGCGGCAGGTCAGCGACAGCGCGTCGATGCAGGCATGCCGGTAATTGGCCAGCACGGGATGGGGCACGATCCGGTCGTGCTCCGACTCCACCAGCAGCACGTCGCCGTGAAAGGCGGCGCAGGCGCCCAATGCCCGGTTCTCGGCCGGATCGATGCGTTGCTGGCGGTAGCGTGCCAGATTCTGCTCGCGGTGAAGCCGATGTTTCGGCATGTGCCAGTCGGCGTCCTTGTAGAGCGCCGGCGCGCGTAACGCCAGCCATGCCACGGGGCGCAGGGCCGTCAATATCGATGCCAGGTATCCGCCATAACTGCTGCCCACCACGGCGATGGCGCCGGGATCAACCAGTGGATGGGCCACCAGGAAATCGTAGGCGGCAAGCAGGTCGGCCAGATTGTCTTCGCGGGTGACCGACTCGCGCCGCGACTGGGTGTCCACATGGCCGGAGAGATCGAAGGTGAGGCAGACGCAGCGCAGCGGTGCCACGTCCTTGGCCAGCTGCTGGTACTGCTGCCGGCTGCCGCCCCAGCCGTGGACCAGCAGCACACCGGGCATCCGCGGCGCCGGGGAAATCAGCGTGCCGGCGATCTGGCCGTCATGGACCGTGATGCGAACGATGTCGTCATGTACCTGCATGGGAGATCACCTGCGCGTATTTGAGCAAGGGGCCGCTCTGCGGATCGTCGCCGTGAAACAGCACGGTTGCGCCGGGCGGTGCCATGGCATCGGGCCCGTGGATTTCGACGGTGATGGCGCGCACCGTCCGGCGCGCGGGCTGTTGCAGCAGGATGGCGGCGGCCTCGATTTCCGCGGCGCTGGCGCCGCCGATGCGCCACGATTGCTCCAGCACGCCCGAGCGTGGGCGGCCCCGTGCATCCCTGCCTTGCGCCACATCGTAGTTGGCGCGCGAGAGAATGATGCCCGGAAAACAGCGCTGCGCCGCCTGATGGTAGGTTTTGGCCTGGTCGATGGCCAGCCGCATGCCGGCGTCCGGATCGAGCTGGTCGAGTGCATCGAAATCGCCACGCACACAGTGCAGGGCCGATCCGCCATAGACGCTGGCGCCGTACTGGTCGAGGGTGGAGCGCTGGCTGCCGCAGTAGCTCATGCACAGCCCGCCCAGCCGCACCTGCCCGATGCTGAAGGTGACTGCCTCGGCGAGATCCTGTTCGACGACCAGCCCTTCACGGCCCAGCGACGCCTCGGTCATGCCCTGCACAAAGGCAAGCAGGTCGCGCTCGCTGCCGATCACCTGCTGCCCCTGCCCGCCAGTGCCGCCGGGATGCTTGAGCCGCAGCCGGCCATGGCTCAGCAACTGGCTGGTCGCCAGCTGCAGGTCGGCGAGGCTGAATACCGAATAGCCGAGCAACACCACGCCGCGCACCGCGGTGGCGAATGCGCTGCACCAGCCCGGTGGTGCCGGCGCATCGTGCTGGACCAGGCCGTGGGTGATGATCTTGGTACCGGCAAATTCATGCGGCACCACGCCACCGAACAGGTCGTCGATGCCGCGGATGCCGCAGGCCGCCGCCTGCGCCGTGGAAAGCGTACGGCCGGGCACCACGTACGGGGGTGCCGTCGATGGCGCCATCGTGTCGTCCCACTCGCCGCCGAATGACATGCCCAGCACTTCAGCCAGCCGCCGTGCCATGCACAGGTGGCTGATGTGTTCATGGCCGGCGGTCCCGGCTCCGGGATTCGCCAGATACCTCAAGGTCCGTGTCGGGCTTGTCGTCGGTGGCATGGAATTGCGGACGTGATGGCTACGTGGATTGTCCAGCCCGTTCCGTTGAGCGCGCGCGAACGCGGCCCGTTTTCACCATGGGCTCACCGGGGCTCCAGTTGCATGGCGGGAAGCATCGGCGAACGGAAGGGTGATGGCCAGATCGCGTATCGGCATTTCAGGCTGGCGCTACGCGCCGTGGCGGGGCGTGTTCTACCCTGGCTCGCTGGTGCAGCGCGACGAGCTGCACTATGCATCGCGGCAGGTCGCCACCATCGAGATCAACGGTTCGTTCTATTCGCTGCAGCGGCCTGAGAGCTACACGCAGTGGCACGACCAGACGTCGCGCGGCTTCGTGTTCGCGGTGAAAGGGCCGCGCTTCATCACCCATGTGCTGCGGTTGCGCGATATCGAACGGCTGCTGGCGAATTTCTTCGCCTCCGGCGTGTTGAACCTGGGTGCGAAACTTGGACCCGTGCTGTGGCAATTCCCGCCCAATTTCCGCTACGACAGAAAGCAGTTCGGCGACTTCCTGGCGTTGCTGCCGCGCAACACCCACCAGGCAACCCAACTGGCGACCAGGCATGACAGCCACCTGAAACATCCTGCCGAGAGTTTCCCGGAGGCATCGCACCGCCTGCGCCATGCAGTGGAGATTCGCCACGAGAGTTTCGTCGACCCCGACTTCATTGCCCTGCTCCGCCAGCACGGCGTGGCGCTGGTGGTGGCAGATACGGCCGGCAAGTGGCCGTTGCTGGAAGACGTGACCGCCGGCTTCATGTACCTGCGCCTGCACGGCGACAAGAAGCTCTACGCCAGCGGATACAGCGATGCCGCGCTGGACGACTGGGCTCGCCGCATTCGCGCATGGCATCGCGGCGCGCAACCGCGCGGCGCCCGTCGCGCCAGCAACAAGCCGCCGCCCGCGCGCCAATCGCGCGACGTGTACTGCTATTTCGACAACGACATCAAGGTGAAGGCGCCGTTCGACGCCATCAGGTTGCGCGGACGGCTG
>DATJCF010000258.1:0-3977 GCA_035514935.1 Rhodanobacter sp.
GAATGCATCAGGAGGCGTTTGGCGAAACGGCGGTGGTGCGTGCGCAACAGGCACCGGGCCATCCAGTATTGCGCGTCGTTGAGGGCGTCCTTGTGCAGATTCGCATAGGCGGCCAAACGCGCGGGAAAGCGTCGCGCCAGCGTCCGCAGGATGTACACGTGACGTCGCGGCATGGCGGTGGCGGGGCGTGCCCTCGATATCTGGTCCGCTCGTCCGGCATCACGCCGGAAGCCGTCGTAGTCGATATAGCCGCCGACACCTTGCAGGCACATCCGCGCGAAGAATTCCCAGTCGTTGTAAAACCTGAAGTGCTCGGTGAACGGCCCGGCGCGTACGATGGCATCGCGGCGAATGATCAGACCGCTCAGCAAAAACAGGTCGCCGCGGATGATCGCCGGGAAGTAATCGCCGTAGAGCAGGGTGGCGTTGCGTTGCGGGCCATCCAGGGTCAGTGACTGGTGGACGAGCGGCGCACTGTGAAAGCCGGCATGCGACCAGCCGGGCGCGTCTTCCGCCACCACGCGTGAGATCAGCGGATGCGCCGGTGAAGGCAAGGTGCTGCCCTCGACGCTGAGAAAAGCCAGCTCCGGGTGTTCCGCAAAAATCTGTTCGACCACGGTCAGCGTGTGCGCCAACCACAGGTCGTCGGAGTCCAGAAAGCACACCAGTTCACCATGCGAAGCCCTGAAGCCGGTGTTGCGCGCGGCGTTGGTGTATTCGCGCGCGGTGGTGATGACGCGAACGCTGTCGTTGCCGGCATGGTGTTGATGAATGGCTTCGGCCAGGCCATCGGTGGAGCCGTCGTCGACGACGATGATCTCGATGCGGCGTGGGTGATGCTGTTCGAGTACCGAGTTGATGGCCCGCAGCGTAAGTTCGCGGCGGTTGTGGGTCGGAATGACGACGCTCAGCCAGCACGGTGGTGCCTCTGCGTCCTCGGCAGTAATGGGGGCGGACGTCGTGTGCGTCGTCATGGCAGGTACCTGGCTGGAACTCAACGCGTCATCGTCGATCGGCGTCGCGCCGACGCCGTGAAAAATGCGAAGCTCGTGCGGTGCCTGTTTCCGCTGGCTGCACTCAGGGGACCGACACCCGGCGATTTTTTCTTCGCCATGTGTGGTTTCGGGGATGGTCCATCGTACGGATCGTACACCGCAAAAAGTGTTTGTTCGCGCAGACTTAAGCTCTAGAACCGGCATGGCCGAACGACATAGGGCGCCGTTGCGGGGCGACCCACGAATCGTCCGTGGCCGTGGCGAGCACGAGACGCAATGAATCGGCGAGAATGCCGTTCGCGACTTTTTTTCAGGAAAGGAGAGGGACGTAAATGAAAACCCGGATACTGGGAAACACCGGCTTTGCCGTCAGTGAAGTCGGCCTTGGCTGCTGGCAGTTTGGTGGCGACTTCGGCCCCATCAACGAGGCCACCGTCGACGGCATCATCGACGCTGCGCAGGAGACAGGCATCAATTTCTTCGACACCGCCGATGTTTACGGTGACGGGGCGAGCGAGCGTTTTCTGGGTGAGCGGCTGGCCGCGAGCAAGCCGCGCCCGTTCATCGCCACCAAGTACGGTCGCGCCGCGGATACCTATCCGAACGGTTACTCGCTCTCCAGTTTGCGCGACCGCATCCGGACCGCGCAGGATCGGCTGCGCTGCGACAGCATCGATCTGCTGCAGCTGCATTGCGTGCCGCTGGCGCTGCTGCAGCGTGGTGAGATCTTCGACTGGCTGCGTACCGTGCAGCAGGAGAAATTGATCAAGTTCTTTGGTGCCAGCGTCGAGACGGTGGAAGAGGGACTGGTCTGCGCGCAGCACGACGACGTCAGCTCGCTGCAGGTCATCTTCAACGTGTTCCGGCAGAAGTTGCTGGACGAGCTGTTGCCCAAGGCGCAGGAAAAGAACATCGGCATCATCGTGCGACTTCCGCTGGCCAGCGGCATGCTGAGCGGCAAGTACAACAGCAACACCCGCTTTGCGAGCACGGATCACCGCAACTACAACAAGGACGGCCAGGCGTTCAGCGTGGGCGAAACCTTTGCGGGTATCCCGTTCGAGAAAGGCGTCCAGCTTGCCGACGCTGTCACGGCGAAAACGCCTGCGGGTTACACCACGGCACAAATGGCCATGCGCTGGATCCTCGACCATCCCGCCGTCACCACGATCATCCCCGGCGCCAGCCGCGCCGAGCAGGTGCGCGAAAACGCCAAGGTCAGCGCATTGCCGTCACTGCCGCAGACCTTGCATGACGACCTGGCCGCGTTCTATCGGAACGAGGTGGCGCAGCATATTCGCGGCGCTTATTGATCGGAAAACCAGTGCCGTCGGCTTGAATGCGCATGTTCAAGCCGCCGCCGCTCTGGCCTCGATGTAGGCACGCAAGCGCTGCGCATCTTTTGCCTTCACCGGGTTGAACACGATCATCCCCAGATCCGATCGCCCGTCGACGCCAAAGGCGGAGAACTCGAGCTCCAGCAGGCCCAGCTCCGCATGGCGCAGGCGTTTTACGCCTTCGCCGTAGGCGTGGACGTCATTGGCCAGCCACATTTTTTCGAACTCGGGGCTGAGCCGGGACATCTCGTCCACGAAGCGGTCGATTTCCGCGCCCGCCCCGGCGCGGGTTGCATCCGCACGAAAGGCGCCCACGACGAAACGCGCCACCCGTTGCCAGTCCGGCTGTGCGGCGCGTACCCGGGAATCGGAAAAGAGCAGGCGCAGGATATTGCGCTCCGACGGAGGCAACTTGCTGTAGTCGGTAAGCACCGCCGCCGCGGCGCGGTTCCAGGCAACCACGTCCCACAGCGCGGTCTTGACGATCGCCGGGCTCGCCTCCAGCGCGTCCAGCACGCGTTGCAGCCGTGGCGTCACGCCCTCGGTGGCCTTGTAGCGAACCCCGGGCGGATGGCCGAGGCCGAGCATGAAGAGATGTTCGCGCTCGGATTCGGTCAGCATCAACCCGTCCGCGATGCGGCCAAGCACTTCGGCCGACGGTGCGCCGCCGCGCCCCTGTTCCAGCCACGTGTACCAGGTGGGGCTGATGTTGGCGCGCTGGGCGACCTCTTCCCGGCGCAGGCCCGGTGTGCGCCGGCGTCCGCCAGCGAAGCCGAAAGTGGCCGGGTCGAGGCGGGCTCGCCGATCCTTCAGATAGGTGCCGAGATGATTGACGGTGGTGGTAGGCATGGCGTTCCTGTTGGTTTGTATACCAGGATAATCCAACTACTTTACCTGTATATTTTCGGGCATAGGATCGTCTCGACAACCCAATAAGAGGCGATTCCATGCGTATTTTTCTCACCGGCGCGACTGGGTTCATCGGCTCCCGCATCGTGCCGGAACTGCTGGCGGCCGGTCATCAGGTCGTGGGCATGACCCGGTCGGAAGCGGGCGCCGAGGCACTCGCTGCCGCAGGCGCGGAGCCTCACTTCGGGCTGCTGGAAGACCTGGACAGCCTGCGGCGTGGTGCGGCCGACGCCGACGCGGTGATCCATACCGCGTTCGACCATGACTTCGCCCATTTCGTCGCCAACTGCGAAAAGGACGCGCGGGTGATCGAGGCGCTGGGTTCGGCGCTGGCGGGATCCTCGCGACCGCTATTGCTGACGTCGGGTACCGGCGCGGGCAGCGCGGCCTCGGGACAGTCAGCGACGGAAGATGTCTTCAATCCGGAACATCGCAACCCGCGCGTGGCATCGGAATTGGCCGGTGCGGACATGCTGGCCGCCGGCGTGGCCGTGTCGGTGATGCGGCTGCCGCAGGTGCACGACACCGTTCGGCAGGGCCTCGTCAGCCCGCTGATCGACATTGCCCGCGAGAAGGGTGTCTCGGCGTATGTCGGCGAGGGACTGAACCGCTGGCCCGCCGCGCACGTACTCGATGTGGCCCGGCTCTACCGGTTGGCGATCGAGAAGTGCAAGCCGGGCGAGCGCTATCACGCCGTCGACGAGGAGGGTATTTGCGTTCGCGACATCGCGCAGGT
>DATJCF010000259.1:0-9484 GCA_035514935.1 Rhodanobacter sp.
CGCCGATATAGAACAGCACGAAACCGAAACTGCCCAGCCGCTGGGCGAAAAAGCCCTCCATCACCCGCCCGAAGAAGAACAGCGTGAACATGTTGAACAGCAGGTGGCCGAAATCCGCGTGCACCAGGCCGTAGGTCACCAACCGGTAGTACTCGCGCTGGCGGGCGATGGCCGGCGGCCACAGGATCAGGTCGTTCATCAGGCGCGGGTTCCTGAACGCAAGGTACGAAACCACGCAGGTGATGGCGATGATGATCAGGGTAATCGGCATGAAAGTGTCCGGTACGAGGAAACAAAGCCGGCATCTTGGCGACAGCCGCGCCGCTTGTCGAATGGCGTCTGGCCGGTCACACACCACCCGCCTCGCTGTCGCGCGGCGCCGGGCGTGGTTATGATGCGCGATGGTTCACTGGCGGTCGATACGATGAGTGTTCTGCGCTACCTGCATATGGACGTCTTTGCGGCCACACCCGGTGGCGGCAACCACCTGGGCGTGGTGATCGGTGCGGACGACTGGAGCACCGAGGAGATGCAGCGCTTCGCGCGCTGGACGGCGCTGGTCGAAACCACCTTCCTGCTGCCGCCGACCGAGCCGAATGCCAGCTACCGCGTGCGCATTTTCATGCCGCACAAGGAGAT
The DNA here is from genome assembly GCA_035514935.1 of Rhodanobacter sp. Classification (GTDB taxonomy): domain Bacteria; phylum Pseudomonadota; class Gammaproteobacteria; order Xanthomonadales; family Rhodanobacteraceae; genus Rhodanobacter. The sequence goes on from DATJCF010000259.1 coordinate 640, forward strand.
TCCCTTCGCCGGCCATCCCAGCATCGGCAGCGCGCATGCCGTACTGGCATGCGCGCTCGCGCAACCGCGCGATGGTCTGCTGTGGCAGGAATGCGGTGCCGGTGTGCTGCCGATCCGGGTCGAGGGCCATGGCGCCGAGCGCGAACTGCTGTTGCAGTCACCGCCCTCGCGGATCGTGGCCACCGGCCACGAGGCACATCCCTTGCTGGCATCGGCGCTGGCCGGCGTCGAGCCAGGCGCATTGCCACCCGCCCTGATCGACGGCGGCCGCCGCTGGTGGCTGGCCGAGCTGGCCGACGAGGCAAGCCTGCGTGCGTGGCAACCTGACCACGCAGCGATCGGTGCCCTGGCCCGGGCCAGCGACAGCATGGGCTTGTGCGTTTTCGCACGCAGCGCACACGCCGGTTACCAGTTGGTAGTGCGTGCCTTCCCCGCCGGCGTGGGCGTGGTGGAAGACCCCGCCTCCGGCGCCGCCAACGGCCTGATCGCCGCCTACATCGCCCACGCCGAGCCGCACGGCCCGCTATCGCACGGTTACCGCGTCAGCCAGGGGCGGGAAGTGGGCCACGATGCGCGCCTGGTGGCGCGGATCGACGGTGAAACCACCTGGATCGGCGGGCATACCCACACGGTGGTGGACGGCGACTTGAACTGGATCATCCGCGATGTGGCGGAAACGCATGTCGTGGAGGGGGCCGCGGAGCGGCTTGCCAAGTTGGGCTGAAGATCAAAAGCATCCACCATCCGCCCTGCCGGGCACCTTCCCCCGCAAGCGGGGGAAGGAAGCGTTGGCGATGCCACCAATACACCTGGAAGCCTTGTCCGCTTGCTTCCCCCGTTCACGGGGACAAGATGGCAGGATCGCCATCTTGAGCAGCACATGGCTGCCCGAAGAGCGGATGCCATGGATGGCATCCGTTCAAGCCGCCCGAAGGGCGGATGGGCGCTCTTTGCGCCTGTTCCCGCGCAAGCCCCGAACGCAAGCGGGGTTAGGGAAAGCTTCGCGATGGGGTTTCACGCCCCGGATGGATCACCCAGCGTCATCAAGATGCGCGCGGCGAGCAGCCACCAATGACAGTGCCGACCAATCCAGCTCGGCATCACCACCAGCCGATGCCTCCAGCAGGCTGTCGCGCAGCACACCCGCGAACGGCAATGGCACGCGTGCGGTTTCACCTGCCGCCAGCGCCAGCCCCACGTCCTTCAATCCAAGCGGCAAGGTGAAGCCGGCGGGTTTGAAGCGCTGTTCGGCGATCAGCTTGCCGTAGCCCTGGTAGGCCGGCGCGGCGAACAGCGTCTGGGTCATCACGTCCAGGAAATCGGCGGCGCTGACGCCGTGGGCGCGGGTCAGTGCGGTGGCCTCGGCCATGCTCTCGATCGCCGCGGCCAGCATGAAGTTGCCGGCGATCTTGGCCACGGTGGCGCGTTGCGGCGCCTCGCCCAGCGGCCACAGGCGGGCGGCCATCGCCTCCAGCACTGGCCGCACCCGCTCCACGGCATCCGGCTTGCCGGCGACCAGCATGTTCAGCTGTGCGGCGGCGGCCACGTCCGGACGGCCAAACACCGGCGCGGCGACATAGCCGAGCCCGCGCTTTTCATGCTCGGCCGCAAGCTCTTCGGCCAGCGCCACCGAGATCGTGGCGTGGTTCACGTGCACCGTGCCGGCATCCATTGCATCGAGCAAACCGCTGTCGAGAAACACCGCGCGCACCGCCGCGTCGTTGGCCAGCATGCTGCACAGCACCTCGCCCTGGGCGGCGCGATCGGGCGTTCGCGCCACCTTGGCACCCAGCGATACCAGTGGCTCGGTGGCCTCGGGCGTGCGGTTCCACACCGTCAGCGCATAGCCGGCGGCCTGCAGGTTGCTGGCCATGGCGCTACCCATCGCGCCCAGTCCGATGAATCCCACTTTCATGAAGCGTCCTCGATAAACACGGCTGTGCAGTGAAGCACGGGCGACGTTCAGCCCATGCGAAACGCTACACCACTGCTCCCGCCGCCTGTCCCGACGCCCACGCCCACTGGAAGTTGTAGCCGCCCAGCCAGCCGGTCACGTCCACCACTTCGCCGATGAAATAAAGCCCCGGCACCCGCTTCGACTGCATGGTGCTGGAGGACAGACCGTCGGTGTCGACGCCGCCCAGAGTCACCTCGGCGGTGCGATAGCCTTCCGTGCCGCTGGCGGTGATCGGCCAGTTGCCCAGTTGCGCGCCGATGCCGGCCAGCTCGGCCTCGCGGTATTGGCGCATGGGACGACTTTCGAACCACTGCTCGCACAGCCGCTGCGCCAGCCGCTTGGGCAGCACATCGGCCAGCACGGTTTTCAGCTCCGCCGCAGGCCGTGCCGCGCGCTGGCCGACCAGCCAGGTGCCGAGCTCCTGGTCCGGCGCGAGGTCGATGCGCAGATCGTCGCCCGGCTGCCAGTACGAGGATATCTGCAGGATCGACGGGCCGCTGATGCCGCGATGGGTGAACAGCAGGCCCGCACGGAACGCCTGCTTGCCCACCCGTGTTTCCACCGCCGGCAGCGCCACACCGGCGAGGTCCTGGTAATGATCCTGATGCTTGCCGCTCAAGGTCAGTGGCACCAACCCCGCGCGCGTGGGCAATACGTCATGGCCGAACTGCCGTGCCAGCTCATAGCCGAAACCGCTGGCGCCCATGCTGGGAATCGACAGGCCGCCGCAGGCCACCACCAGCGACTCGGTATGCACTTCGCCGTGCGCCGTCGTGGCGCTGAAACCCTGAGCCATCTTGCGGACGTGCTGCACGGGGCAATCCACTTCGATGGTGACGCCGGCAGCAGTGCATTCGTCCAGCAACATGCGCACGATCTGCTTCGACGACTCGTCGCAGAACAGCTGGCCCAGTTCCTTCTCGTGGTAGGCGACGCGGTGCTTTTCCACCAGCGCGATGAAGTCGGCCGGCGTGTAGCGCGCCAGCGCCGATTTCGCGAAATGCGGATTCGCCGAAAGGTAGTTGGACGGCCCGGCGCCGGTATTGGTGAAATTGCAGCGCCCACCGCCGGACATCAGGATCTTCTTGCCGACCTTGTTGGCGTGATCGACCACCAGCACCCGGCGGCCGCGCCGGCCGGCGGCGATCGCGCACATCAGGCCGGCGGCGCCCGCCCCCACGACCAGCACGTCGACATTGCGCACATCCCATTTCATCCGGCCATCGCCTGTCACTCCGCCTTGCAGAACGCGGCATTATCCCTCAGCGGCCGGCTGCTCTTACACTGGACGGCCGTTCCCGAGGAGTTGCCGCCATGCCTTCGTTCGACGTGATTTCCGAAGTCGACAAACACGAACTGACCAACGCGGTCGACCAGGCCAACCGCGAACTCGCTACCCGCTTCGACTTCAAGGGCACGGAAGCGACCTATACGCTGGACGACTACACCATCACCCAGGCCGCGCCCAGCGAGTTTCAGCTGCAGCAGATGCTGGACATCCTGCGTGGTCGGCTGGTGGCGCGGAAGATCGATATCCGCGCACTGGACGTGGCCGAGCCGGAAACCAACCTGGGCGGCTCGCGGCAGAAGATCACCGTCAAGCAGGGTATCGAGCAGCCGGTGGCGAAAAAGCTGGTGGCCACGCTGAAAGCGGCCAAACTCAAGGTCGAGGCGCAGATCAACGGCGACAAGCTCCGCGTCAGCGGCAAGAAACGCGACGACCTGCAGCAGGCGATGGCGGTGCTGCGCGGCGCCGAGGTGGAACTGCCGCTGCAGTTCGACAATTTCCGCGATTGATTGGCAGGCCGCTCAGGCCTGGCTCGCCATGATGTTGACGCTCACCGCGATGATGAACATGTTGAAGAAGAACGCGATCACGCCGTGCAGCAACACCATGCGGCGCAGGTAGCGGCTGGTGACTTGCACGTCGGACACCTGGAACGTCATGCCGATGACGGTGGCGAAATAGGCAAAGTCCCAGTAATCGGGTTCCTTGTTGCCGGGAAAATCCAGGCCTTCGTGCTCCTCGCCGTAGTCGCCGTAGAAGCCGTGCGCGTAATGCAGCGCGAACAGCGTGTTCATGAACAGCCAGCTGAGCACGATGCTGACTGCCGCAATGATCAGCGCCAGCAGCCCACCCGCTTTCCCCATCTCCAGTTCGATGCCCAGCGCCACCATCACCACGGCCGACAGCGCCACCCCGCTCCACAGGATGCCCCAGCGACCAGCGTCTTGCGAACGAGCGCGCTCGCGCATCTGATCCTGCGTGGCGCGGCCGAACTGACGCAGCTGGGCGGCAAAGAAGACCAGCGCGCCCACGTCGAAACCCACCAGCAACGCCGGCGCCGGGTGCAGTCCGAAAAGAACCAGGCCACCGCAGACCAGCACCATCAACCCGCCGCCCACCGCCAGCGACGGCCGGGTGCGCAGCACGCTCCAGGGCCACCAGCCGCCGGCCGATGCCGGGCGTTCGCCGCCCCGTTTGCCTTTCGTGCCGCGGACCATGACGCCGATCAGGCCAGCAGGTCGGCCGCTTCCGGATGCCGTTTCATCCAGGCGGCGGCATAGGAACACGAGGGCTTGATCTTCCAGCCTTCGTCACGCGCCGCATCGGTGGCGGCCTTCATCAGCGCTGATGCAATGCCGCGGCCTTCCACGGCGCTGGGCACGCCGGTGTGGTGAATGTTCATCACCCCGCCGGCCAGGGTGTAATCGATGACGCAAACGGCGCCGTCGACGATGGTTTCAAAACGGCTGCCTGTGCGATCGTGCGTGATTTCCAGATCCATGACGGACTCCACTGACGGAAGCCCAGCATAAGCCGCATTCGGGCCAAACGTGCGTGAACAGCTGCCTTCTTCGCGCCACTTGAATGAACACCCCGGCACACTGGCGATTCCCCCCGTCAGCCTGGAGACATCGACATGAAGAAATCCGCATCGGCCAACTGGATCGGTGGCCTGAAGGATGGCCAGGGCACCATTTCCACCGAGACCGGCGTACTGCGCGAGGCGCCGTTCGGTTTCAAGTCCCGCTTCGAGGATGGCCCCGGCACCAACCCGGAGGAGTTGATCGGTGCCGCCCACGCGGGTTGCTTCTCGATGGCGCTGTCGCTGGAACTGGGCAAGGCGGGCTTCACCGCCGACCGCATCGAGACCGATGCGGTGGTGACGCTGGACAAGGACGGCGACGGCTTCGCCATCACCGCCGTGCACCTGACCTGCAAGGCCAAGGTGCCGGGCGCCGACGATGCCGCGTTCGAGAAGATCGCGCAGGCGACCAAGGAAGGCTGCCCGGTTTCCAAGGTGCTGAAGGCCGAGATCACGCTGGATGCCAGCCTGCAGGGTTGAGTGGCTTTTCGCTTCCCCCGCGAGCGGGGGAAGGGAAACCCGTCGCTCAGGCAGCTACGGTCGCCGCCGTCGTCGCTACCACTTCCCGGCGTCGGCGTACCGCTTGATCCAGCCGCTCCAGCACCTGCAATGAGCTATCCCAGTCGATGCAACCGTCGGTCATGCTCTGGCCGTAGACCAGCGGCTGGCCGGGCACCGGGTCCTGACGGCCGCCCAGCAGGTGGCTTTCCACCATCACGCCGATGATGCGCTGTTCGCCAGCCTCGAGTTGGGTGGCGATGTCGTCGATCACGCGCGGCTGGTTTTCCGGCTTCTTGGAGCTGTTGGCGTGGCTGGCGTCGATCATCACCCGCGCGGCAAGACCGGCCTTGCCGATCACGGCGCAGGCGGATTCCACGCTGGCCGCGTCGTAGTTGGGCTGGCGGCCGCCGCGCAGGATCACGTGGCAATCCTCGTTGCCGGCGGTGGCGGCGATGGCGGCGCGGCCATCCTTGGTGACGGCCATGAAATGATGCGGTTGGGAGGCGGCCTGCACCGCGTCCACCGCGATTTTCACGTCGCCGCCGGTGCCGTTCTTGAAACCCACCGGGCAGGACAGGCCGGAGGCCAGTTCGCGATGCACCTGGCTTTCGGTGGTGCGCGCGCCGATGGCGCCCCACGCCACCAGATCCACGATGTACTGCGGCGAGATCATGTCCAGGAATTCACAGCCGGCCGGCAGGCCCAGTTCATTGATGTCGTGCAACACACGACGCGCCAGCCGCAGGCCCTTGTCGATGCGGAAGCTGCCGTCGAGATCCGGATCGTTGATCAGCCCCTTCCAGCCCACCGTGGTGCGCGGCTTCTCGAAATACACCCGCATCACGATTTCCAGCGTGTCGGCATAGCGCTCGCGCTGCGCCATCAGCCGGCCGGCGTATTCCAGCGCGGCGCGCGGGTCGTGGATGGAGCACGGGCCGATCACCACCACCAGCCGGTCATCCGCGCCGCCGATAATGCGGTGCAGGGCCGCGCGCGAGGCGGACACGGTTTCGGTGGCCGCTTCGCTGGCGGGGCAATTCTCGATCACCTCGGCAGGCGTGCTGAGTGGGGTAAGGCTGCGGATGCGCAAATCGTCGGTGGGCTGGGACACGGTGGCGGTTCCTTCGGTGGGGTGCCAGCGACGGCCATAAAAAAAGCCGCCGGTGGTAGCTGGCGGCTTTTCGGGAATGATCTTCAGGACTTCAAGATGATCGCGACCATGCCTCCGCCAGCAACTTCGGATAGGTATAAAACCAAAAGTACTGGTGGGCGTGAGTGCGATTCATGGTCGCTACAAATAGCACATCACCCGTGATCGTGCAACGCACCATGGCGCACGTTGACACGCTGTGCTGATCGGCTAACGTCCCCGGATCGGCTTTTTCAGGGACCTACGTGGCCACGCTCATTCCTACCCGCAACGGCTGCCTGCCGCGCATGACCGGCGGCGAGAAGCGTTTCTCCGAGCGGCTGGAACAGAAGCTCGAGGATGATTACCTGCTGTGGTACGACGTTCCGGTCGGGCTGAAGCAGCTGCACCCGGATTTCATGGTGTTCCATCCGCGCCGCGGCCTGCTGGTGCTGGAGGTGAAGGACTGGAAGCCGGCCACCATCCAGCACGCCGACAAGACCCAGTTCACCCTGCTCACCGCGCGCGGGTTGGTGAAGGAAAGCAACCCGCTGCTGCAGGCCCGTGGCTATGCCACCGAGGTCTACATGCAGTTGCAGAAGGACCCGGCCCTGCGCCAGCCGCAGGAGGGCCATCACGCCGGCAAACTGGTGATGCCGTGGGCCTACGGCGTGGTGCTCGCCAACATCAGCCGCCGGCAGTTCATCGACGGACAGCTCGATGCGGTGATCCCCGCGCACCTGGCCATCTGCCAGGACGAGATCTACGACAGCGTGGAGGCGGAGGATTTCCAGGAGCGGCTGTGGGCGATGTTTCCCTACATCTTCCCCACCGCACTGACCCTGCCGCAGATCGACCGGGTGCGCTGGCATCTGTTTCCGGAAATCCGCGTGGCCTCGGGCGAAGGCCAGTTCGGCCTGTTCGACCACGCGGACGCGCCAGCACCGAAGCCGCTGAAAATCCCCGACCTGATCCGGGTGATGGACGCGCAGCAGGAACAACTGGCGCGCTCGCTGGGCGACGAGCACCGCATCATCCACGGTGTGGCCGGCTCCGGCAAAACCATGATCCTGGGCTTTCGCGCGATGCAGCTGGCGCGCGAGCTGTCGAAGCCGATCCTGGTGCTTTGCTACAACAAGACGCTGGCCGCGCGGCTGGACCAGTTGATCGGCGAGCGCGGCCTGGGCGAGAAAGTGCAGGTCTACAACTTCCACAAGTGGTGCCACAAGATGCTCACGGCCTACCACGTGGAACCGCCGGCCAAGGGCAGCCGCGATTTCTTCGCGCAGATGGTGCAGCGGGTGATCGATGGCGTCGACCAGGAGCGGATCCCACGTTTCCAGTACGGCGCCGTGCTGATCGACGAAGGCCACGATTTCGAGCCGGACTGGTACAAGCTGATCGTGCAGATGATCGATCCCAGCACCAATTCGCTGCTGGTGCTGTACGACGACGCGCAGAACATCAACGGCCGGGCCGACCGGCGCAAGTTCACCTGGAAAAGCCTCGGCGTGCAGGCGCGCGGGCGCACCACCATCCTGAAGCTCAATTACCGCAACACGCTGGAGATTCTCTCCGTGGCGCGCAGCTTCGCCAACGAATTGCTGCTGGCACAAGACGGCGACGACGACGGCGTGCCGCTGATCGCGCCGGAAAGCGCCGGGCGGCGCGGCGCCGTGCCCGAGCTGATCCGGGTGGACGATGCCGCCGATGAAGTCGGCGTGGTGATCGCGCAGATCCGCAACGAACAGGCGCGCGGCCGCAGCCTGGACGACATCGCCGTGCTGTACCAGCACGACCGCCAAGGACGCGCCCTTCGCGATGCGCTGCAGGCGGCCGGCATCGCCTGCAAGCTGGCCAATGGCGATGGCAAGGCCACGCTGTTCCTGGTGAAGGACAGCGTGAAGATCGTCAGCATGCATTCCAGCAAGGGGCTGGAGTTTCCGCTGGTGATCATCCCCGGCCTGGGCGAGATGCCGAACGCCGCCGAGGACGAAGCCGCCGAGGCGCGGCTGCTGTACGTGGCCATGACGCGCGCCACCGAACGCCTGCTGCTGATCCACCAGCACGACTCGGTCTTCAGCAAGCGCATCCGCGATTCGATCAACGAGGTCCAGGCGCAGCTGGACAGCGTCGCCTGAAGGCAGCGCGGTAGCGCATCACGAGCCATCCACGCCCGCCGCCGCACCTTTCCCAAACAGCACCGCGCCGGTAGCCCTGGAGTCAGCGATGAGCACATCGATCGATATCCCCTGCGCACATTGCCACGCGCTCAACCGTGTGCCAGCTGCCCGGATCGATGAGGCGCCACGCTGCGGCCGTTGCAAGGAGGCGCTGTTCCAGGGCCATCCGCTTGAATTGACCACAGCCAACTTCGATGCGCTGGCG
>DATJCF010000260.1:0-6290 GCA_035514935.1 Rhodanobacter sp.
ACCGATTTCATCCAGAAGGTGGCGCGCGCCGGCAAGCCGGTGAACATCAAGAAGGGCCAGTTCCTGGCGCCGTGGGACATGAAGCACGTGGTGGCCAAGGCCAAGGCCGCCGGCAACGACAACATCATGGTGTGCGAGCGCGGCGCCAGTTTCGGCTACAACAACCTCGTTTCCGACATGCGCTCGCTCAGCGCGATGCGCGACACCGGCTGCCCGGTGGTGTTCGACGCCACCCATTCGGTGCAATTGCCGGGCGGGCAGGGCACCACCTCCGGCGGCCAGCGCGAGTTCGTGCCGGTACTGGCGCGCGCTGCCGTGGCGGTGGGCGTGGCCGGGCTGTTTGCCGAGACCCATCCCGACCCCAGCAAGGCGCTGAGCGATGGCCCCAACGCATGGCCGCTGGACAAGATGAAGGCGCTGCTGGAAACCCTGCTGGAACTCGATGCCGTGACCAAGCGCCACGGTTTCCTCGAACAAGACCTGTAGGAGCGCACCGAAGTGCGCGATGGCTTTTCGTGACGTGACGAAAAGCTCGCGCACAGGGTGCGCTCCTACAGCGCGCGCAAGCCGAATTCGCAAAACCTGTTTCCCCTCCAACTGGACTGACATGAGCACACTGATCACCCGCATCCACGCCCGTGAAATCCTCGACTCGCGTGGCAACCCCACGCTGGAAGCCGAAGTAACGCTCGCCGATGGCGCCTTCGGTCGCGCCGCGGTGCCCAGCGGCGCCTCGACCGGTTCGCGCGAGGCCGTTGAACTGCGCGATGGCGACAAGTCGCGCTACGCAGGCAAGGGCGTGAAGAACGCGGTGGCCAACGTCAACGGCGGCATCGCCGACACGCTGAAGGGTTTCGATGCGGCAGACCAGAAGGGCCTGGATGCGAAGCTGATCGCGCTGGACGGCACGCCGAACAAGGGCAAGCTGGGTGCGAACGCGCTGCTTGGTGTTTCGATGGCCGCGGCGCATGCGGTGGCCGCGTCGCGCGGCGAGCCGCTGTGGAAGTACCTGTCGAAGGACGGCAAGCCCGGCGCGCTGCCGGTGCCGATGATGAACATCATCAACGGTGGCGAGCACGCGGACAACAACATCGACGTGCAGGAGTTCATGGTGCTGCCGGTCGGCCTGCCCAGCTTCGCCGAAGCGCTGCGCGCCGGTGCGGAGATCTTCCACGCGCTGAAGAGCGTGCTGAAGGGCAAGGGCCTCAACACCGCCGTCGGCGACGAGGGCGGCTTCGCGCCCAATCTGCGCTCCAACATCGAAGCGCTCGACACCATCCTCGAAGCGGTCAACAAGACCGGCTACAAGGTGGGCAGCGAAATCCTGCTGGGCCTGGATGCGGCCAGCTCGGAGTTCTACAAGGACGGCAAGTACGATCTGGCCGGCGAAGGCAAGAAGTACAACTCGGCCGAATTCGTCGACCTGCTGGCAGGTTGGGCCAAGCAGTACCCGATCATCACCATCGAGGACGGCATGGCCGAAGGCGACTGGGACGGCTGGAAGCTGCTGACCGACCGGATCGGCGATTCCGTGCAGGTGGTGGGCGACGACTTGTTCGTGACCAACCCGACGATTTTCCGCGAAGGCATCGAGAAGAAGATCGCCAACTCGATCCTGATCAAGGTGAACCAGATCGGCACCCTGTCCGAAACCCTGGAAGCGATCGCGATGGCCGATGCGGCGAAGTACTCGGCCGTAATCTCGCATCGCTCCGGCGAAACCGAGGACACCACCATCGCCGACATCGCGGTCGCCACCACGGCCACCCAGATCAAGACCGGCTCGCTGTGCCGCAGCGATCGCGTGGCCAAGTACAACCAGTTGCTGCGCATCGAGGAAGCCCTGGGCAGCGCCGCGCGCTATGCCGGTCGCAACGCGTTCCCCAACCTGACGCGCCTGCCCGGTTGACGGGAGCCACGACATCCCATGCTGCGCTGGGTTGCCCTGATCCTGATCGTCACGCTTGTCGGGCTGCAGCTGAAACTGTGGTCCGGCAGCGGTGGCGTGCGCGAGGTGGACACCTTGCGTGTTTCGTTGAAGAAACAGACTGACGAAAACGCACGGCTGGTCCAGCGCAACCAGGCGCTGGCGGCCGACGTGCTGGATCTGAAGCATGGCGAGCAGGCGGTCGAGGCGCGTGCGCGCAACGAGTTGGGCCTGATCAAACCCGGCGAGACGTTCTATCAGGTGGATGAGCGGCCGGCCACGGCGGCCAGCGTTTCGCTGCCGCCTCCGCCGCCCGCTGCGCCATCCGCGGGCGCGCAATGACCGGCCCGTTGTGGTGCGTGGTGCCGGCCGCCGGGCGCGGCACGCGGGTGGGTGGCGTATGCCCCAAGCAGTATTTGCCGCTGGCGGGTCGACCGTTGATCGAACTCACGCTGGAACGTCTTGCCGCGCACCCGCGGATCGCCGGCCTGCTGGTGACGCTGGGTGCGGATGATGCGCACTGGCCGGGCATTACCGAGCTCAACGGCAAGCGCGTGATGACCGCCCTGGGCGGCGCCGAACGCAGCGATTCGGTACTGGCCGGCATCGATGCGTTGCCGGCCACGGTGGGGCAGGACGACTTCGTGCTGGTGCACGATGCCGCACGTCCCTGCGTGCGCCTGGCCGACATCAGTGCGCTGATCGAGCGGGGATGTGCGATGGATGGCGGTTTGCTGGGTGCGCCGCTGCGCGACACGTTGAAGCGCGCCGACGCGGCCGGCTGCAGCGCGCAGACGGAACCGCGCGACCAGCGCTGGCGAGCGTTCACGCCGCAAATGTTCCGGCGTGGTCAACTGGCGGCGGCCTTGCGCGCGGCGACGAGAGAGGGCCGTGCCGTCAGCGACGAGGCGATGGCGATGGAGCTGGCGGGCTACGCTCCATTGCTGGTGGAAGGCGCCGAAGACAACATCAAGGTCACTACCGCGGCGGACTTTCCGTTGGCGGCGTACCTGCTTTCAAGGACCGTGACATGAACCCAATCGCGATGGACCATCTCGCGCTTTCACCCGGCATGCCGCGATGAGGATCGGGCAGGGCTTCGACGTGCACGCGTTCGGCGATGGCGACCACGTCATGCTGGGCGGCGTGCGCGTGCCGCATGGGCGCGGGCTGGTGGCGCACTCCGACGGTGACGTGGTGATTCACGCGCTGTGCGACGCCATTTTCGGCGCGTTGGCACTGGGTGACATCGGCACGCATTTCTCGCCGCGCGACGAGCGCTGGCGCGATGCCGACAGCCGCCAGTTCCTGCGCCACGCCGCCCAATTGATGAAGCAGCAGGGTTACACGCTGGGTAACGCGGATGTCACCGTGATCAGCGAAGCTCCGAAAGTCGGCCCGTACGTGGCGTCCATCCGTGAATGCCTCGCCGCCGATCTCGGCAGCGACATCGGTCGCATCAGCGTCAAGGCCACCACCACCGAAAAACTCGGCTTCTGCGGCCGGGGCGAAGGGATTGCCGCGCAAGCGTGCGTCCTGCTGGAGCACGCGTGACCGAGGTAGAAGCCCGCAGCGCCGCCAGCCGGCTGCACGACCAGCTCGACATCATCGTCGAGCTGCTGCATCGGCACGAGGCGGACGGCCGTCTGCCGGCGGATGTGCTGGTGGATCTGCGCCAGCAGCTCGACGAGCTGCATCCGGCCGACATCGCCTTCATCCTCGAATCGCTGCCGCTGGATGACCGCCTGGCGATCTGGCAACTGGTGAAGGCCGATCGTGACGGCGAGATCCTGCTGGAAGTCTCCGACGCGGTGCGCGAATCGCTGATCGCGGACATGGATCGCCACGAGATCCTGGCCGCCGCCGAAACCCTCGACGCCGACGAGCTGGCCGACCTGGTCGAAGACCTGCCCACGGCGATGCTGCCGGAGTTGATGGCGGGCCTGGATGCACAGCAACGCGAGCAGGTGCAATCGGCGCTGTCCTACGACGACGACCAGCTCGGCGCGCTGATGGACTTCGAGATGGTCACCATCCGCGAGGACGTGAGCCTGGAAGTGGTGTTGCGCTACCTGCGCCGCTTCGACGAATTGCCGGCGCAGACCGACAAGCTGTTCGTGATCAACCAGGACAACCTGCTCACCGGCGTGCTGCCGCTGCACTGGCTGCTGGTCAACGCGCCCGACAAGATGGTGAGCGAAGTGATGGCGCCCGACGTCAACACCTTCCACCCCGAGAACGACGCCTACGAAGTGGCGCAGGCGTTTGAGCGCTACGACCTGGTGACCGCGCCGGTGGTGGATGACAACGGCCACCTGATCGGCCGCATCACCGTCGATGCGATGGTCGACGTGATCCGCGAGGAAGGCGAGAGCGAAGCGTTGAGCCGCGCCGGCCTGCGCGAGGAAGAGGACATCTTCGCCTCGGTGTGGGCCAGCTTGCGCAACCGCTGGTCGTGGCTGGCGATCAACCTGGTGACCGCGTTCATCGCGTCGCGGGTGATCGGCCTGTTCGAGAATTCGATCGAGCGGCTGGTGGCGCTGGCCGCGCTGATGCCGATCGTGGCTGGTATCGGCGGCAACTCCGGCAACCAGACCATCACCATGATCGTGCGCGCGCTGGCCTTGAACCAGATCACCGCTGAAAGCGCCAAGCGCCTGTGGCGCAAGGAACTGACCGTGTCGCTGCTGAACGGACTGATCTGGGGCGGCGTGATCGGCGTCGTGGCGTGGTGGCTTTACGACAGCCTGTCGCTGGGCCTGGTGATGACCGCGGCGATGACGCTGAACCTGCTGCTGGCCGCGTTTGCCGGCGTCGGCATTCCGGTGCTGATGACCAAGTTCGGCCGCGACCCCGCGCTGGGTTCCAGCGTGCTGATCACCGCGATGACCGACAGCGGCGGCTTCTTCATCTTTCTCGGCCTGGCCTCGATTTTTCTGATGTAACGCAGCACCCGCTGCCTGCACCGCGCACTCTGGATATTCATGTCCGAACTCCCTTACGCCTGCGGTACTCCACCTTTGACCGCGCGGCTGCGTGCCAACCCCGAGGATTTTCAGGTGGAGGAAATCCTGGGTTATGACGCCGACGGCGCCGGCGAGCATGTCCTGCTGTGGGTGGAAAAGCGCGGCGCCAACACCGACTGGGTGGCCCGCGAGCTGGCCCGGTTCGCCGGGGTGGCGCCGGTCGCGGTGGGCTACGCGGGCCTGAAGGATCGCCACGCGGTCACCCGGCAGACCTTCTCCGTGCAACTGGCGGGCAAGCCCGATCCGGACTGGTCGACCTTCCCGCATGCGGAAGTGAAAGTGCTGGCGGCTACGCGTCATTCGCGCAAGCTCAAGCGCGGCGCGCTGCGCGGCAATCGTTTCGTGGTGGTGCTGCGCGAGGTGCAGGGCGATCGCGCTGCGGCGGAACAGGTGCTGCAGCAGATCGCCGCGCGCGGTGTACCCAATTATTACGGCGAGCAACGTTTCGGCCGCGAAGGCGGCAATGTGGCGCAGGCGCGGGCGATGTTCGCGGGCCGCCGGGTGGAACGCAGCAAGCGCTCGTTCCTGCTGTCCGCCGCGCGCTCGCAGATCTTCAACGAAGTGCTGGCCGCGCGGGTCGAGCGGCAGGCGTGGGACACGCCGCTGGAGGGCGAAATCTGGTCGCTGGCCGGCTCGCGCTCGTGGTTTGGTCCGGAGCCCTTCACCGAAGTGCTGGCCGAGCGGCTGGCCCGCGGCGACATCCATCCCTCCGGCCCGTTGTGGGGGCAGGGAGAACCACCGACGCAGGACGAGGCAGGCGCGCTGGAGCGCGAAATCGGTGCCGCCTGCCAGGACCTGGTCGATGGCCTGGCGGCCGCGCGCATGGATCAGGAACGCCGGCCACTGCGATTGTTGCCGCAGAATCCGAAGTGGCGCTGGCTGGATGGCGACGCGCTGGAGCTGGTGTTCGAGCTTCCCGCCGGCGCCTACGCCACCGTCGTGGTGCGCGAACTCGCTGTCGTGTAGGACGCACCCTGTGCGCGATGCTTTTGCTCGGGGTCCCACAGCAAGAACGTCACGCGCAGGGTGCATTCCTACAGCATTGCAGCTACCGCTTCAGCAACACCACCACCGCGCCCGTCCCGCCCAGTGCCGGCCTCGCCGAGGCGAACGCGATCACGTCGTCCCGTCGACGCAGCAGGCGATCGGTGAGCGCTTTCAATACCGGGCCGGCTGCGCGCGAACGCAAACCCTTTCCGTGCACGATGCGCACGCAGCGCCAGCCTTCCCGTCGCGCCTCGGCCAGAAAATCCACGATGCTGCTCTGGGCTGCGGCGGCATTCATCTGGTGCAGGTCGATGTGGTCCTGCACGCTGAACTGGCCGCGTTTGAGTTGC
>DATJCF010000261.1:0-13325 GCA_035514935.1 Rhodanobacter sp.
CACGACAACGTCGCCGAATACTGCGACGCCGTGCGCCGCGCCAACACCATCCTGATCGACCTGGCCCGCGACATCTGGGGTTACATCTCGCTGGGTTATTTCAAGCAGACGCTGAAAGCCGGCGAAGTTGGCTCGTCGACCATGCCGCACAAGGTAAACCCGATCGACTTCGAAAACGCCGAAGGCAACTTCGGCCTCGCCAATGCGCTGCTCGGCCATTTTGCCGAGAAGCTGCCGATCAGCCGCTGGCAACGCGACCTCACCGACTCCACCGTGCTGCGCGCGCTGGGCACCGCCTTCGGTCATACGCTGGTCGCGCTGGAGTCGCTGAAGAAAGGCCTGGGCAAGCTCAACGTCAACGCCGACCGCATCACCGCCGATCTCGACGCCAGTTGGGAAGTGCTGGCCGAAGCGGTACAGACCGTGATGCGTCGCTACGGCCTGCCGCAACCGTACGAACAGCTGAAGGCGCTGACCCGCGGACATGGCATTACCAAGGAGTCGATGCGCGAATTCATTGGCGGGCTCGACCTGCCGGCTGATGCGAAGCAGCGCCTGCTGGAGCTGACGCCGGGCAGCTATATCGGGTTGGCTGAAGGGCTGGCGAAGGACATCTGACTTCTTCGAAACCCATTGCGACGACAAACCCGTGGGAGCGACTCCCACAACACACCAGACCGGGCAATTTTTCGAATCAAGCCGAGAAAAAAGCCGTGGATATTCGACTCGACAATCTTGAAAGCCCGCAGATCCTGGAACTGCTGCGCGAGCACCTGGAATCGATGGAGCCGACTGCCCCGCCGGAAAGCCGCCACGCCCTCGACCTGGCTGGCCTTCGGGGCGGCGACGTCACGTTCTGGAGCATCTGGGATGGTGCGGCGCTGGCCGGATTTGGTGCCCTCAAGCACCTGACGGCAGCACACGCCGAAATCAAATCCATGCGTACCGCCGGCGCCCATCTGCGTCGTGGCGTCGCGTCCATGATGTTGCGCCATCTGATTCGGGAGGCTGCTGTCCGCGGCTACTCGCGCCTCAGTCTGGAGACGGGTTCCATGGAATTCTTCGAGCCGGCGCGTCGCCTTTATGCGTCTTTCGGTTTCGCTCCCTGCGCGCCCTTCGCGGACTACCGGCCGGACCCCAACAGCGTGTTCATGACGAGGCCGATCGGTACCACCGACGCCTGACCATTCCATGGGACCGGACCCGCCTTGCGGGCCCGGTCAACTCGAACATTGCCGTAAGCGCTGTTTTATGCGGCTTTGCTGATCAACCCTTCAGCCTCCAGCGCCGCCTGCACTGCGGGCCGCGAGGCCACGCGCTGCTGGAACGCGGCCAGCGCGGTGAAGCGGGAAAGATCCAGCCCCACGTGACCGGCCCAGCTGGTGATGGTGAACAGGTAGGCGTCGGCCGCGGTGAATTGCTCGCCCAGCAACCAGGGCTGTTTCGCCAGCGTATTTTCGATGAGCTGATAGCGCCGCAGCAGGTAGCTTTCGCGCTCGGCGCGCGCCGTTTCCGGCGTATCCGGGTTGAACAGCGGGCTGTAGTTCTTGTGCAGCTCGGAGTTGATGTAACCCAGCATTTCCTGCAGGCGATAGCGCGGCAGCGTACCGTTGGCGGGAGCCAGGCCGCTCTCGGGTTTCAGATCGGCCAGGTACTGCACGATCGCAGTGCCTTCGGTCAGTACTTCGCCGTTGTCCAACACCAGGGTCGGCACGTAGCCTTTCGGGTTGATCTGCCCGAAATCCGCACCGCTCTCGGTGAGTTTGGTCTTGATGTCGGTCTTTTCCAGCTGCAGCGGGATGCCCGCCTCCAGCGCCACGATATGCGGGGACAGGGAACAGGCACCGGGGAAGTAATAGAGTTTCATCGTTGATCCATGAGGGGATGTAACACGCGCTGCATACGCGGGATCGCCGCGCGAATCGCGGCGACGCAGTGCATGCTAGCCACCGTGGTTACTTATGGATACCAACCGGCGCCGAATCAGGCGAAAATGCGGTATCCCACCAGTAACCGGTTCTCCTGAAGCCATGGGTCTGCCCGTACGCAAAAACAACGCATCGATACCGCCGACCTGCCCGCTGAGCGAGAGCATGGCGCTGCTGCGCGGCGCCTGGGCGCCGAACGTGATCTGGTATCTGAGCGCCGGACCCCGCCGTTTCGGGGAATTGCGGCACGACATTCCACGCATCTCCGCCCGTGTATTGAGCGCGCGGTTGCGGGAGCTGGAATCGCGGAGTCTGGTGACGCGTCGTGCGCTGGACAGCTCGCCACCATCGGCCGAGTACGCACTGACCGAGCTGGGCCGTGAACTGCTGCCGGCCATCCAGGCGTTGGCCAACGTGGGCGAGAAGCTGATGGCGAAATGGGGCGGAGCGATGCCGGCTGCAACCGCCAGGCCCATACGCCGGCGGCGCGATTGAATGGATCGACAAGCCGGTCGTACATGACCGGCCTGTCGCAACGATCAAACCTCGTCGGAACCCTCGTTGACGCCCTCGAACAGGAAAGTCGACAGGTAGCGCTCGCCGGTATCCGGCAGCATGGCCAGCAGCACGGAGCCTTCGGGCGCGGTCTGCGCCACCTGCAGCGCGGCCGCCAGCGTGGCACCGGAGGAAAGACCGGTGAAGATGCCTTCCTTCTGCGCCAGCACACGCGCGGTGTCGCGTGCCACTACGTCGTCCACGGTCACCAGTTGGTCGATCACCCGGCCGTTGAGCACGGCGGGCAGGAAGTCAGGCGTCCAACCCTGGATCTTGTGCGAGGCCCATTCCTTGCCACCCAGCAGCGAGGCCGCGGCGGGCTCGGCACCGACCACCTTGACCTCCGGGCGCGCCACCTTGAGCACCTCGCCCACGCCAGTAATCGTGCCGCCGGTGCCCCAGCCGCTGACGAAGTAGTCGAGCCGGCGGCCAGCGAAGTCGCTGATGATTTCAGCGGCCGTGGTCTGTCGGTGGTAGGCCGGATTGGCCGGATTGTCGAACTGGTTGGCGAGGAACCAGCCGTGCTTGTCGGCCAACTCCTGCGCCTTCGCCGATGCACCGCTGCCACGCAGAGCCGCCGGAGTAAGCAACACCTTGCCGCCATAGGCGCGGATCAGCTTGCGCCGTTCGATGGAGAAGGAATCCGGCAACACCGCCACGAAGGGATAGCCACGGGCCGCGCACACCGCGGCCAGCGCCACGCCGGTATTGCCCGAGGTGGACTCCACCACGGTCTGGCCCGGCTTCAGCACGCCGCGCTGCTCGGCGTCGAGAATGATGGCCAGCGCCAGGCGGTCTTTCACCGAACCGGCGGGGTTGAACGCTTCGACCTTCACGTAGATATCCACGTGGGCCGGCGCCAGCCGATGCAGCTTCACAATGGGCGTGCGGCCGATGGTGTCGAGGATGCTGTTGTAGATCATGGAAACGCTCCGTAGGTAAAGAAAAGCGCGCTGCCGGAATCTCGGCAACGCGCAGCATGGAAAAACCGCGGTGACGCGAAGGTTACGCGTGGTGGATGGCGCGCAGGACCTCCACCGCGGCGCGCCCGGAGGCGCGCGGCATGGGCGGGGACGGCGCCGCCGGCTCGATGGCGATCGGCGACCCCAGCGGCTCGGCACCGAACCAGGCCAGCCGATGGCTGAGCGAGGCCACCTCGCCCAGGATCAGCAGCGCCGGTGAGCGCACATCGTGGCGACGCGCCTGTGCCGGCAGGTCGGCCAGCGTGCCGGTGACCACGCGCTGGTCCGCGCGCGAGCCGTTCTCGACCAGCGCAAACGGCGTTTCCGCCGCCCGACCATGCGCGAGCAGCTGCGCCTGCACCGTTTCCAGCCCGGCCACGCCCATGTAGACCGCCAGTGTCTGCCGCTCCTGCGCCAGCGCGGCCCAGTCGAGCGTGTCCATCGATGAGCGGCAATGCGCGGTGACCAGGCGCACCGACTGGGCGTGGTCGCGATGGGTCAGCGGCACGCCGGCATAGGCGGCGCAGGCCAACGCCGCGGTGATGCCGGGGACCACTTCATAGGCAATGTCGTGGTCGCGCAGGAACTCCAGCTCCTCGCCGCCGCGGCCGAAAACGAACGGATCACCGCCTTTCAAACGGACCACGCGGCGGCCGGCGCGGGCATGCTCCAGCATCAAGGCGTGGATGAAGTCCTGGGTGGCGTGATGGTTGCCGGCCTGCTTGCCGACCTCGATCCGGTCGGCGTCGCGCCGGGCCAGTTCCAGTATGTCGGGGCTGACCAGCCGGTCGTGCAGGATCACATCCGCCTCGTTGAGCGCGCGCAGCGCACGCAGGGTCAGCAGGCCCGGATCGCCCGGCCCTGCGCCCACCAGCACCACCGATCCCACGGCCTCCGCGCGAGGCGCGGCGAGCGCCTGTTCGGCTGCGGCGGCCGCCGCCTCGGGCTGGTTGCGGCGAAGCAAGTCCGCGACCGGGCCGGTCAGCAGTTCTTGATAGAACTGGCGGCGCAGGGCGAGGTCCGGATAGCGCCGGCGGATGCGCTTGCGCAGGCGCGCGGCCAGCGCGGCCAGTGGCCCGATCGAATGGTCGATCAGCGTTTCCAGCCGCTCACGCAGCAGCCGGCCCAGCATCGGCGCCTCGCCACTGCTGGAAATGGCCACGATCACCGGCGAACGGTCGATCACCGCCGGCACGTGGAAACTGGACAACTGCGCATCGTCCACCACATTGACGAAAATGCGCTGCAAGGTGGCCAACTCGGCCACCTGGGCATTCAACGCCTGATCCGAGGTGGCGGCCACCACCAGCCAGGCGTGGTCGATCCAGCTGGCCTCGAACACGCCCGCGCGATGCGCGATGCGGCCCTTCCTGACCAGGCTTTCCAGTTGCGGCGTCAGCAATGGCGCGCCCACCGTCACCTGCGCCTTGGCAGCCAGCAGCGCCGCCACCTTGCGCTCGGCCACGGCACCACCGCCCACAACCAGCACGGCGCGGCGGGAAAGGTCGGCAAACAACGGATACAACTTCATGGGGACATACGGCATCGACGCCACGGCAGCGCGGCACCGTAACGCTATCGGTGCAGCCATTCTTGGGGAAATGACTTGTGATGCCGTTGATATACCTCAAGGTTATGAGCGCCACCTTGATGTAGAATGATATTGTTATTTGGGCGTATAGACGTCCGAACTTGCCCAAGCTGCCCGCAGCCGCCTATTGTCCAGCCAGGTATCCGGCAAGGCCGGGACGTTATGCCGCGGGCGTGCCGAAGTCACCGCAGCGCCTCCGTCTGCCCGTACACTTCTCATCGGTACACTGCGAACCCACGCCATGACCCTGACCCAACTGCGCTACCTCATCGCCATCGCCGATTGCGGACTCAATATCACCGCCGCCGCTGAACGCGTGCACGCCACGCAACCGGGCGTCAGCAAGCAGTTGAAGCAACTGGAGGACGAACTCGGCCTGCAGTTGTTTACCCGCAAGGGCAAGAGCCTCGATGGCGTGACCGACGCGGGCACCCGCGTGCTCGAGCGCGCCCGCGTGATCCTGGCCGAAGCGGTCAACATCCGTTCCATCGCCGCCAACCTGCGCAACGAGGAACACGGCGAACTTCGCATCGCCACCACGCACACCCAGGCCCGTTTTGCCCTGCCGCCGTCGATCGCGGCACTGAGCCGGCGCTATCCGCAGGTCAGCGTGCACCTGCAGCCCAGCGGCGACGCGGAAGTACTGGCATTGCTGGAAGGTGGCCGCGTCGACCTGGCCGTTGTCAGCACCTCGGGTGCAGCGCCGGCCAGCGGCATTGCCCTGCCCGCGTACCGCTGGAATCGGGTGGTGCTGATGCCGCATACGCATCCGCTGGCATCGCTCAAGCGCGCACCGACCCTGGCCGAACTGGCCAATTTGCCGCTGGTCAGCTACGACTCCTCGGTAAAGCCTGAATCTTCCCTGCGCCGTGCGTTCGCCGCCGCGGGACTGGTGCCGCAGATCGCCATGACCGCCGCCGATGCAGACCTGATCAAGACCTACGTGCGCGCCGGCATGGGCATTGGCGTGCTGGCGGAAATGGCCATGCTGCCCAGCGATGGCGACGACTTGCGCACGATCACCGCCGATGCGCTGTTCCCGACCTGCACCACGTGGATCCTGTTGCGCCGTGACAGCGTGCTGCGTGACTACACCCTGGACTGGATCGTGCAGTTCGCGCCGCACCTGAACCGCGCCGACGTGCGCAGCACGGTGACCAACGGCACGCCGCATCCGGCAACCGTGGTTCCGCATTGGCGCCAGAATGTGGCCCGGGCGCGGAAAGCCAGCGTGGAGTGAGAGCTGCCGGCTTTTGTTGCTTCCCCCGCATCGCGAGGGAAGCGCCCGGAGGCTGAAGGGGGCTTTTCGTTCGGCGCCAACCAAGCAGGAGCACCCCCATCCGCCTTCGGCACCTTCCCCCGCAAGCGGGGGGAAGGAAGGCGTGGGGGTCTGGCTCAAGCCGTGGGGCTCGGCTTTTCGCTTCCCCCGCAAACCGGAGAAGGGAAAAGCTGGGTTACACCAGAAAGCTGGGTTACACCAGTTCGTGCAGCCCGCATTCCCGCTTTAGGCCGAAGAAGCGGGTGTCTTCGGCGTCCATGCCCGGCTCCCAGCGGCGGGTGGTGTGGGTGTCGCCGATGGAGACGTAGCCTTGCTCCCACAGCGGATGGTACGGCAGGCCGTGGCGCTGCAGGTACATGCCCACGTCGCGGTCGGTCCAGTCGGCGATGGGGTGGAACTTCCAGTGGCCGCGCTGCCATTCGACGAACGGAATTTCGTGACGGCTCTTGGACTGGCTGCGGCGCAGGCCGGCGAACCAGCCGTTGATCTCCAGCTCGGCCAGCGCGCGCTGCATGGGCTCGACCTTGCGGATGCGGTTGTACTGTTCCAGGCCTTCCAGCCCCTGCTCCCACAACCGGCCATAGCGGGCCTCGGCCCAGGCGCGGCCGATCGCAGGGCGATAGACCTTCAGGTTCAGCGACAGCTGTTCCGTCAGCGTATCGACGAACTGATAGGTCTCGGGAAACAGGTAGCCGGTGTCGATCAGGATCACCGGAATGTCCGGCTTCTGCTGGCTGACCAGATGCAGCGAGACGGCGGCCTGGGCGCCGAAGCTCGACGACAGCGCATGGTTGCCGGCGGTGTTCTTCAGCGCCCACTCCACCCGCTGCTCGGCAGTCAGGCTCGCCATCCAGGCGTTGATATCCGCCAGTGCGCGCGGGCTATGGTCATTGAAAGGGAGCTGGATCGCGTTCATGCGTTCACCTTCAGCGGAATCTTCCGCGGTTCGCTCAACACACCCACACGCAAGAGGAAATCACCGAAATATTCGCCTGCGCTGCGCTCGCCGGCATAACGGCCGAACAAGCCATCCAGCACTTCCAGGATGACCGGCTCATCAACGTTCTCGCGATACGCCTGATTAAGCCGTTGCCCCTGGAAATCCGCCCCCAGGCGCAGGTCGTAGCGGCCCGGCGCGCGGCCGACCAAGGCGATTTCCGCCAGGTAGGGACGGGAGCAGCCGTTGGGGCAGCCGGACAGGCGCAGCAGGATCGGCGCGTCGATCAGCCCGTGACGGTCCAGCAGGGTTTCCAGCTTCAGCAGCAAACTGGGCAGGTAACGCTCGCTTTCCGCCATCGCCAGGCCGCAAGTGGGCAAGGCCACGCAGGCGATCGAGTGCTGGCGGATGCCGCTGTACCGCTTGTAGCCGTCCATGTGATGGCGGGCCACCAGCTCGTCGATGCTGTCGCGATCCTCGGCGGCCACGTTGGCAATGATGAGGTTCTGGTTGCAGGTCAGCCGGATGTCGCCGGTATGGATGTGCGCCAGCTCGCGCATGCCGCTGAGCCAGGTATGCGCCTCGGTGTCGAGCAGACGACCCGATTCCACCTGCAAGGTGAGATGCCAGCGGCCGGCGTGGCCCTGGACCCAGCCGTAGCGGTCGCCGTTGTGATCGAAATGGAAGGCGCGGGCAGGCTCCAGCGCGAAACCGAGGCGCTTTTCGATCTCGGCCTTGGTTGCATCCAGGCCATAGGTGTCCACCGTGTACTTCAGGCGCGCGTGCTTGCGCTCCTCACGATCGCCCCAGTCGCGCTGCACGCCGATCACGGTTTCGGCCAGCACCACCAGGTTTTCCGGCCGCACGAAACCGATGATGTCGGCCAGCCGTGGATAGGTGGCCGGGTCGCCATGGGTGGCGCCCATGCCGCCGCCGATGCCGGCGTTGAAGCCCACCAGCTGGCCGTCCTTGATGATCGCGATCAGCGCCAGATCCTGCGAGTACACGTCGATGTCGTTGAGCGGCGGAATCGCGATGCCGATCTTGAACTTGCGCGGCAGATACGTGGGACCGTACAGCGGCTCCTGTTCGTTCGCCGCCTCCTCGCCCACCAGCTTTTCGCCATCGAGCCAGAACTCGTGGTACGCACGGGTCTTCGGCTTCAGATGTTCGGACAGGCGCGCGGCCCACGCGTAAGCCGCTTCGTGCGCCTCGGACTCGATCGGGTTGGTGTTGCAGATCACGTTGCGGTTGACGTCGCCGCAGGCCGCGATGGTGCTGGCCGCCGCGGCATTGATCGCGGCGATGCTGGCCTTCAGGTTCTGCTTGATGATGCCGTGCCACTGGAAGGTCTGCCGGGTCGTAATGCGCAGGCCGCTGCTGGCGTAGTTGCTGGCCAGTTCATCGAACGCCAGCCACTGCGCAGGCGTCATCACGCCACCGGGCAAACGCGCGCGCAGCATGAAGGCATAGGCCGGCTCCAGCTTCTGGCGGCGGCGCTCGTCGCGGATGTCGCGATCGTCCTGCATGTAGCTGCCGTGGAACTTCAGCAGCTTGGTGTCCGATTCGGCAATGGCGCCAGTGACGGTATCAGCCAGCCCTTCGGCGATGGTGCCGCGCAGAAGACGGCTTTCGGATTTGATGTGTTCGAGATGGGAAGGCATGGGGATGTTGTTCTGAAGAGTGCGGCCACGGATGGCCGCTTTTTGATCCTGGCGTTCACGGATGAACGCAGGAATGAAATCTCAATACACGTCGCGGGCGTAGCGGCCCTGTTGCAGCAAGTCGGCCAGCCAGGCCTTGGCGTCGTCCGCGCTGAGACCGCCGTGGACGGAGGCCACGTCGAGCAGCGCTTCATGCACGTCCTTGGCCATGTGCGCGGAGTCGCCGCAGACATACAGGTGGGCGCCTTCGCTCAGCCACGCGTACAACTCGCGGCCCTTCTCGCGCACCCGCTGCTGCACGTACAGCTTCTCGGCCTGGTCGCGGGAGAAGGCCAGGTCCAACCGGTGCAGTGCGCCGCTGCGCAGGGCTTCCTGCCATTCCACCTGGTAAAGGAAATCCTGCGAGAAATGGCGGTTGCCGAAGAACAGCCAGTTGCGGCCGCTGGCGCCGGCTGCCTGGCGCTCCTGCACGAACGCGCGGAACGGCGCAATGCCGGTGCCCGGGCCGATCATGATCACGTCGCGGCTGCCATCGGCCGGCAGGCGGAAGCGCTCGTTCTCCTCGATGAACACCGGTACCCGGGCGTCATCATCGGCAGTGGCGAGGAAGGTTGAAGCCGCACCGAAGTGCTTGCTGCCGTGCCTTTCGTATTCGACCACGGCCACCGTGAGGTGCACTTCGTCCTGGCCAACCAGCTTGGGGCTGGAAGCGATCGAGTACAGCCGCGGCGTCATCGGCCGCAACGCGGCGACGAGTTGATCGGCATCCCACGCGGCGGGGAATTCGCGCAGCAGGTCGATCGGCTGATGGCTTTCCAGCAACGCGGCAAAGTCCGCCTTGTGCTCGGGCTCCAGCACGCGCTGCAGGTCGTGGTTGCCGCTGAGCGCGGCATGCGCCGCCAGCAGCGGGCGGGTCAAACGGGTGATGTCACGCTCCTGGCTCAGCCAGCGCGTCAGCGGCAGGCGCTTGCCTTCGTGGGCCACTTCCCGACTGCCGTCGAGCTTCAGCGCCGACAGCCACTGGTCCACCAGCACCGGCGGATTGCTGGGCCATACGCCGAGGGCGTCGCCCGCCTCGTAACGCAGGCCGGAGCCTTCCAGCGACAATTCGAGATGGCGCACGTCGCGGTTGCTGTCGCGCGACACGATGCGCTGGTTCTCCAGCACTTCGGCGGCGAACGGCTTCTCGCGCGAATGCAACGGTGCCGCGTTGACGGCATGCAACGGGCTGACCGGCCGCGCAGCCGCCGCGGGTGCGCTCAACGCCTGCCTCACCGTCTCCAGGGCGCCCTGCGACCACGTCGCCGCAGCCGCCTCGAAATCCACATCGGCCTCGCCCAGCGCCGCGAAACGGGTAGCACCCAGTTCGGCCAGCCGTGCATCGAGGTCGCGGCTTACCGCGCAGTACTTCGCATAGCTGGAATCGCCCAGGCCCATCACCGCGAACTTCAGCTGCGGCAGCTTGGGCGCGCGCTTGCCGGCGATGAACTCCATGAAGCCGATCGCGTCATCCGGCGGATCGCCTTCACCCTGGCTGCTGATCACCACCACCAGGTGGCGCTCCTGCGCCAGCTCGCGCAGCGGGTAGGCACCGGCACGCAGCAACCGGACGCCCAGGCCGGCGGCTTCGGCCTTGCCGGCGAGCTTTTCCGCCACGCGCCTGGAATTGCCGGTCTGGCTGCCGTAGACGACGGTCAGTCGCTCGGCCGGGCGCTCGACCGGCGGCGGGGCGTCGGCAACCACCGCCAGGCCGGCGTGGCCGGGGATGCGCGTGGCCAGCGATGCCAGCGCCGCGCTATAGGCGGATACCCAGTAGAGATCCGCCGGCGAGAGGCCGTCGGTCAGACGCGCGAGCAGCGCGAGCCGTTCCTCCCCAAGTGCAGGGGTGGGAAGAATGGGTTTCAACGCAACGTTCACGGCGCTTCCTTTTGGACGTCTTTACTTCTTGGCGTCCAATCCTAGATACGTGCCGTTATCAGGTAAAAGCATATGTCGGCATGTGCTTATGCCCGCTCTTCATTTCAGCGCGGGCGAGGACGGTCTGATACTCTCGCCGGCCTCCACCACCAGATATCCATGCCCAATTTCGCCGAGTTGTTCGTCTTCATCGCCGTCGGTGCTTTCGCCCAACTGGTCGATGGAGCACTGGGCATGGCCTATGGGGTGACCTCCGCCGGGCTGCTGATGGGCCTGGGTGTACCGCCGGTATCGGCCAGCGCCAGTGTGCATTACGCGGAAACGTTCACCTGCGGCGCCTCCGGGCTCAGCCACCTGCTGGCCGGCAATGTGCGCCGGCGGCTGTTCCTGGCGCTGGTGATCCCCGGCGTGATCGGCGCCCTGCTGGGTGCCTATGTGGCGATCAACGTGCCAGCGCACTGGATGCGGATGGCGCTGACGCCGTATCTGCTGGGCATGGGATTGTTCCTGCTGTTCCGCGGCACCCGCCCGCCCGGTGACCGCACGGATGTGCCGCGTGGCACGTCGGTCCTGGGTTCGGTCGCCGGCTTCGTGGATGCCATCGGTGGCGGCGGCTGGAGCGCGTTGACCGTCACCGTCCTGCTGGCGCGCGGATTGCCGCCGCGCGCCGTGATCGGCAGCGTGCACCTGGCCAAATGCGTGGTCAGCGTGGCGGCCAGCATCAGCTTCCTGCTCAGCATCGGCACCACCCACCTGACCGCCGTTGTCGGCCTGATCATCGGCGGGGTACTGGCGGCGCCGTTCGGTGCGCTGTTCATCCGCCGCGTTCCTGGGCGTATCGCCACCTACCTGGCCGGGTCCGCTGTGCTGGTGCTTGGCCTGCACAATGCGTTCCGGCTGCTTGTCTGAGCATCACAGCCATTACAATGGCCGGATGACCCCGACCCCAACGTTCCCCATTGAAGTCCGCGGCAGCGCAAGCCAGCCGCTGGGCATGAGTCCGGCCCGGTTCCTGCGCGATTACTGGCAGAAACGGCCCCTGCTGATCCGCGGCGCCTTTCCGGATTTCGAACCGCCGCTGCAGCCGGATGACCTGGCCGGCCTGGCCTGCGAGCCGGCCGCGCTGGCGCGGCTGATCGTGCATAACCCCAAGCGCGACCGCTGGCACGTCAACTCGGGCCCGCTGAGCGAAGCCGATTTCGCCCGCACCCCGGACAGCCACTGGACGTTGCTGGTGCAGGACGTGGACAAATGGGACGCGGACGTGGCGCGCCTGCTGGAACCTTTCAGCTTCCTGCCCAGTTGGCGCGTGGACGACGTCATGGTCTCGTACGCTGAACCGGAGGGCGGCGTCGGCGCCCACGTCGACCAGTACGACGTATTCCTGTTGCAGGGGCTGGGCCAGCGCCATTGGGCGATCAGCGACGACCCGCTGGCGCCCAAGGCGTTCCGCCCCGACATGGAGCTGAAACAGCTGGTGACCTTCGAGCCGACGCACGAGTGGCTGCTGCAACCGGGCGACATGCTGTACCTGCCGCCGGGCGTGCCGCACGACGGCATCGCGTTCGGCGGGCCATGCATGACGTTCTCGGTCGGCATGCGCGCGCCCTCGCGGGCGGAAATGACCGGCGACCTGGCCGACTACATCGCCGACCTGCTGCCGGACGAGCTGCGCTACGCCGATCCCGACCTGAAGCCGGCGCGAGCCACCGGCGAGATCGATCGCGCTGCCCTCGCGCGCATCTCCGACGCCCTGCCCTTCGCCGCCGCGCTGGATGAAAGCCTGTTGCGCGACTGGTTCGGGCGCTTCATCACGCGCTACCGCAACGCACAGGTCGTGGCCCCGCTGGAGCGACCGCTGACCGAGGCCGCGCTGAAGAAGCAGCTCGCCGCGGGCGCCAGCCTGTTGCGCCATCCGTGGTCGCGACTGGCCTGGAGCCAGGGCAAGGGCAATTGCACGCTGTATGTCAGCGGCCAGGCCCACGCCGCCTCGCCGGCAATGGCGCAGGCCTTGTGCGAACAGCGCGCATGGCGGCCTTCCGGCCCGCTCGATGTGCTGGAACTGGATCTGCTGCGCACCCTGGTGAACGAAGGCCACCTGCTGCCGCGCAAGTCGCGCCGTCAATGAAGCTCCAGCATTTCCACGTCGAAGCCGCCGACTGGGCCCACGAAGCGCAACGCGACGACCTGCTCGCCCTGCGCCACGAAGTATTCGTGCAGGAACAGGGCGTACCCGAGGCGCTGGAACGCGACGACCTGGATGCTCACTGCCACCACGTGCTGGCCCGCGACGACAACGGCCAGCCGATCGGATGTGGCCGGCTCACCCCACAACACAAGATCGGCCGCATGGCCGTGCGCCAGGCCTGGCGCGGCCAGGGAGTGGGCGCCGCGATGCTGCGCGAGCTGGTCGAAAAAGCGCGTGCGCTGGGCTGGCCCGAAGTGAGCCTGGGCGCGCAGCTGCCCGCCATCGGGTTCTACGAACGGCAGGG
>DATJCF010000262.1:0-7795 GCA_035514935.1 Rhodanobacter sp.
GCGGCGATGGCCGACGTGCTGGCGTGGATCCTGCTCGCGCTCACCGTTGCGCTGATCTCCGCGCACGGCGACTGGGTGCCGTTCTGGCGCAGCGTACTCGGCGTCGGCGCCATGCTGGTGCTGTGCTTCGCGCTGCTGCGCCCGCTGCTGCGACGCTGGCTGGCGCGGCATGCGTCGAAGGGCCGTCCGGACGGCGGCGTGCTTGCCGCACTGCTGATCGGCGCGTTCGGTTGCGCCGCGCTGACCGAATGGCTGCACCTCCACGCGGTATTCGGCGCCTTCCTGTTCGGCCTGTGCCTGCCGCGCGACGACAAGTTGCTTGGCGCGCTGGTGAAGCGCATCGAACCCATCGCCGTGCTGCTGATGATGCCGATCATCTTTGGCCTGGCTGGCCAGAACACCACGTCGAGCGCCTTCGCCGGTGCGGGCGTCGGGACCCTGGCGATCATCCTGTTCGTCGCCATCGCGGGCAAGGTCGGTGGATGCGCCCTGGGTGCGCGGTTGGGCGGGCATAGCTGGCGCGACGGCCTTGCCGTCGGATCCCTGATGAACGCCCGCGGCCTGATGGAATTGATTGCCATCAAGATCGGCTTCGACAGCGGACTGATCGGACCGGAAATGTTCACCATGCTGTTCATCATGACGCTGGTGACCACGTTCATGTCTTCGCCCATGGTGAGCTTTTTCTACCTGCGCCGCAGCGACACGCACGCCGCAGTGCAGGCGCCGGCTCGTTAGCGGCGAGGCCGGGCGGGACGGACGGCGCTGCTCTGCGCACGGGTCTCCACCCGCTCGCTGCCTTCCACGCATGGACGGCCAGACTGCCAAATTCGCAGTACCGAAATATCAACCAGGGAGCAACGCAAATGCCGACGATGTCGCGGGCAGTACGGATGTGCTTTGTATTGGCGTTGGGTGCGTTGGGTACGCCGACAGTGCTGGCCGGCATGTTCGGCTGCAACCCTGGGCGCAGCGGCGTGTGCGCCACCACCGGTTTGCGAGCCGCCCTGCTGGATGCCTCGCAGCCCGCTGAAATCCCCACCGCGTGGACATTCCGCACCGGGCGGCTGAACCGCTCCAGCCCGGTGGTGGCGCATGGCCGCGTCTATGTGGGCAGCCATGACGGCAACCTCTACGCGCTGGATGCCACCGACGGCCGCCGGCAATGGACATTCCACACCGCCGGTGAACTTGCATCCTCGCCCGCGACCGACGCCGGCTCGGTGTACGTCGCCGGCGACGACGGCGTCCATGCCATCGAGGCCGCCACCGGCAAGCCGCGCTGGACGTTCCGCACCGGCAAGCCGTTGCCGCCGCCCTACATGGGTTGGGATTTCTACCAGTCCTCGCCCGTCGTCGCCGATGGCGTGGTCTACGTGGGCAGCGTCGATGGCCGCGTGTATGCGCTGGCGGCGGCCGATGGAAAGCCGCTGTGGTCGTTCCAGACGCAAGCCCGCGTGCGCGCCACGCCGGCGGTGGCCGATGGGGTGGTCTACGCCGGCAGCATGGATGGCAAGCTCTACGCCCTGGACGCCCGCAGCGGCAAGCCGCGCTGGACGTTCAAGACGGCGGGCAACCCGCAATTTCCGCTGGGCGAAGTGCAATCGTCACCGGCCGTGGCCGGCGGCACGGTGTATTTCGGCAGTCGCGATGGTTTCCTCTACGCGCTGGACGTCCGCACCGGTGCCAAGCGCTGGGCCTTCGACAACAAGGGCTCGTGGGTGATCTCCAGCCCCGCGGTGGCCGGCGGCACGGTGTATGTGGGCACCTCCGATGCGCACACCGTGCTGGCGATCGACGCGGCCAGCGGCAAGCAGCAATGGTCGTTCGACGCCCGCGGCCGCGTGTTTTCCTCGCCGGTGGTGGTGGGCGCGGTGCTGTACGTGGGCTTGTGCGATGGTGAGCTGGTGGCGCTGGATCGGGGTTCGGGCAAGCTGCTGGGCTTTACCTCGACCGAGGGCACGATCTATGCCTCGCCCGCGGTGCACGACGGCAGTGTGTATTTCGCCAGCGACGACGGTTTCATCCGCGCCATCCGCTGACGCACGCGCCCGCCGCCGCGGCGCGTGCCAGAATCACGGCATGGACATCTATCTCGTCGGCGGCGCGGTCCGCGATGCGTTGCTGGGTCGGCCGGTAGTCGATCATGACCACGTGGTGGTCGGGGCCACGCCGGATGATTTGCTGGCGCGGGGCTATCGGCCGGTGGGCAAGGACTTCCCGGTGTTCCTGCACCCGGGCACGGGCGAGGAATACGCGCTGGCGCGCACCGAACGCAAGACCGGCCGCGGCTACCACGGCTTTGCATTCCACGCCGACGCCACGGTGACGCTGGAGCAGGATCTGGCGCGGCGCGACCTCACCATCAACGCGATCGCCCGCGACGTGCACGGCGCACTGACCGATCCTTTCCATGGCGTGCGCGACATCGAGGCACGGGTGTTGCGCCACGTGTCGCCCGCGTTTGTGGAAGACCCGGTGCGCGTGCTGCGGGTGGCCCGCTTCGCCGCGCGGTTCGCGCCGCTGGGTTTTACCGTCGCGGCCGAAACCATGGCGCTGATGCAGCAGATGGTGCGCGATGGCGAGGTCGATCACCTGGTGCCGGAGCGCGTCTGGGCGGAAACGCGCAAGGCGCTGACCGAGCCGCAACCTTCGGCGTTCCTGCGCGTGCTGCGCGAAGCCGGGGCGTTGCGCGTGCTGTTTCCCGAGCTGGATGCGCTGTATGGCGTGCCGCAGCGCGCCGAGTTCCACCCGGAAATCGACACCGGCGCGCACGTGGAAATGGTGCTGGATGCCGCCGCGAAGCTGGCGCCGCGCGACGACCTGGTCGGCTTCTGTGCGCTCACCCACGATCTGGGCAAGGCGCTGACGCCGGCCGATGCGCTGCCCCGCCACATCGGCCACGAACAACGCGGGGTAGCCCCACTGCGCCAGCTGGCGGCGCGACTGAAGGTGCCCACCGAACATGCGGCGCTGGCCGAGTTGGTGTGTCGCGAGCATCTGAATGCGCATCGTGCGTTCGAGCTGAAACCGGCCACGGTGGCGAAGCTGCTGGGTTCGCTGGATGCCTTGCGGCGCCCGGCGCGGCTGGAGGTTTTCCTAGCCGCCTGCATGGCGGACAAGCGTGGCCGCCCTGGCCACGAGGACGACGCCTACCCGCAAGCGGATTACCTGCGCGAAGCCTGCGCCGCGGCCGCCGCCGTCAATGCTTCCACCTTCGTGGCGCAGGGCCTGGCCGGGCCGGCCATCGGCGCGGCGATGGAGCGGGCGCGCATCGATGCCATCGCCACGGTGAAAACTAAGCTTCCAGCAAGCTGATCGCGCTATAAAGCCGCAATACTGATCGCCCGCCCGGGCCGCCGATCAACCCCACGCTTGCTGGAGCTGCCCGTGTCGCGCACCTACCCGCCTTCTTCAACGTTGCGCCAGCGTTTCCGCCCGCTGCTGTGGCTGGGCATCGTCTTCCTGGCGATCGCGTTCGTCACCCGGGTGGTGTTGCTGGTGATGTCCGGCGCGGAGGTGTCGCACACGCCGGGCAACCTGCTCTACGCCTTCGGCGTCGGATTGGGCTACGACCTGATCACCTTCATCTACGTGGCCTGGCCGATGGTGCTGTTCCTGTGGCTGGTGCCGACGCGGACCGGGCACATGCACGGGCTGTGGCGCTGGCTGCTGTGCGCCGCCGCGCTGGTACTGCTCTGCGTCCTCTGCCTCGTGGTGCTGCACCTCATGTACCACGCCACCCTGAGGACCACCTGGCCGGCGATCCTGCCGTTCCTGTTCATGCTGCCATTGACCGCATTCACCTACATCTCGCGGGCTGGCCAGTGGGTGCTGTACGGCTTCGCCCTGCTGCTGTTGTACGGGCTGCTGTTCGTGGCAGCGTCCGAGCTGGTGTTCTGGAACGAGTTCAGCGTGCGCTTCAATTTCATCGCAGTGGACTATCTGGTCTACACCACCGAGGTGATCGGCAATATCCGCGAGTCGTACCCGATCGGCCGCTGGCTGGGCCTGCTGGTGGTCGGTGCGCTGGTGTTGTTCGCGATCAGCCGGCGCGGCCTGCGCGCGCGTGATGACGGCAGCCGCTTCTGGCAGCGCGGCAAGGTGGCGCTGCTGTGGCTGGTGCTGACCATCATCTCGGTTGCCGCGGTGAACGGCGGCATGAAGGACCGCACCGACAACAACTACGTCAACGAACTGGCCGGCAACGGCATCTACCAGTTCTTCAACGCGTTCCGCAGCAGCCATCTCGACTACGCGAAGTTCTACCGCACCTTGCCGGAGGACGAGGCATTCCGCCGCGTGCGCGCGATGCTGAAGACCCCCGACGCCACCTACGTCAGCGACGATCCGCGCGACCTCACCCGCGCGATCCGCCATGCCGGGCCGGAGCGGCACCTCAACGTGGTGCTGATCAGCGTGGAAAGCCTGTCCGGCGATTACCTGGCCACGTTCGGCAACAAGGAAGGCATCACGCCGTACCTCGATTCGCTGGTCGACCAGAGCATGTTCTTCGACAACCTTTACGCCAACGGCACGCGCACCGTGCGCGGGCTGGAAGCGTTGTCGCTGTCGGTACCGCCCACGCCCGGCGACTCGCTGCTGAAGGAAAAGAACAACGAAAACCTGTTCTCGCTGGCGGACATCTTCAACGACCGCGGCTACCAGTCGGATTTCGTCTACGGCGGCTACGGCGAATTCGACAACATGAACCAGTTCTTCGGCAGCAACGGCTACCGCACGGTCGACCGGCGCGACATCCCGAAGAGCGCCACGATCCACAGCGAGAACGTGTGGGGCGTGGCCGACGAGGATCTGTACACGCTGGCGCTGGGCCAGATGGACCAGATCCACGCGGCAGGAAAGCCCTTCTTCCTGCACATCATGACCACCTCCAACCACCGGCCGTACACCTTCCCGGAAGGTCGGGTGAAGCAGGCCGAGCACACCCGCGCCGGCGCGGTGGCGTACACCGACTGGTCGATCGGCGACTTCATCAAGCGCGCACGGTCGAAGCCGTATTTCGACGACACCATCTTCGTGATCACCGCCGACCACTGCGCCTCCAGCGCGGGCAAGACCAGCGTGCCGATCAACCGCTACCACATCCCGCTGTGGATCTACGCGCCGAAGCACATCCAGCCGCAACGCGTGGAACGCCTGACCAGCCAGATCGACATCGCACCCACGTTGCTGGGCCTGCTCGACTTCAGCTACCGCTCGCGCTTCTTCGGCTACGACGTATTCCAGCTGGAACCCGGCCGCGAACGCGCGTTCCCGGCCACCTATGAAAAGCTGGGCTACCTGCACAACGACGTGCTCACCGTGCTGGAGCCGGGCCGCAAGCTGGAGCAGATGAAGCCGGACTACGTCACCGGCGACGGCGCCGCGATCACACCGCAGAACGAGGAGCAGATCGCCCAGACGATCGCCTATTACCAGGTCGCCAGCGACCTGTTCAAACGCGGCAAGCTGGTACGCCGGCCGGACGATTCGACGCCGGTGCAACCGCTGCCGGCTGGTTCCACTTCAGCACCGGCACCCGCCGTCAGCACGGCGCTGGCGCACTGACGGTTCGCGCATCTACAACCGGCCACCCTGGTCGGCCGCCAGCAGCTCGGCGGGCAAGGCCAGCACGTCGAGCCCCCGCGCCAGCAGCATCGCCTGGAAACGCTCGCCCATCTGGTCGGGCAGCATCAGGGTCTTCACCTGCTGCGACAGGCGGTAGCGCGCATGTTCGTCCGCGGCCTGCGCCTGCTCGTGCTCGAAGATGGCCTGCAGGCCGGCGCCGATCAGGAACTGCGCTTGCGGCAGATACGCGGCCACATCGAAACCGGCGCTGTTGCCGGCCTCGGCCAGCGCGGTGAAATCGACGGAAGCGGTGAGGTCGTTGAGGCCCGGCAGGTACAGCGGATCGTTGTGCGCGTGGTGGCGGTAATGCGCCATCAGCGTGCCGTCATCGCGTTCGGGCAGATAGAACTCGCGGCGCACGTAGCCGTAGTCGATGAACAGCATCAGCCCGGCCACCAGCGAACCGGCGACGGCCTGGATCCAGTACGGCAACTGCGGCAGGATTTCCGAGCGGTAGCCTGCGGCGAACTCGCTGCCGATATCGCGCTCGACATGGCGCACGGCGCCACTCACCAGCGCATCGGCGGGCCGATCGACACGCATCAGGCGGCCCTCGCCATCGAGTGCCACGTATTCCTCGTACACCTCGCCGTCGCGCAGCGTGAAACGCGTGGCCGGCAGTGCGTCGATCACCTCGTTGGCGAACAGCACGCCGCGCCAGTCCTGCTCGGGCGGGCGATCCAGCCAGCGCACCCGGGCGTTGAGCTCGGCCGGCAGATGGGCGGCCAGGCGTTCGCGCTGGCGCTCGCGCAAGTCGGCGCTGGGCTCCAGGATCAGGTAGTACCGCGGCAGCGTGCCGCTGTCCGCCAGCGCCAGCAAGGCCGCTTCGGCAAACGCGCCGCTGCCGCCGCCCAGCTCCAGGAAATCCGCCTCGTCGCCCAGCGAAACCAGCGTGGGCTGCAAAGCGTGGATCACGCAACGCGCGAACAGCGACCCCAGCTCGGGTGCGGTGACGAAATCGCCGGCCGCGCCGAACTTGGTGCGGCCGGCGCTGTAATAGCCCAGCCCCGGCGCGTAAAGGCAGCGCTCCATGTATTGCGAGAACGGCATCGGCCCGTGCGAGGCGATCATCTCGCGCAGCCGTTGCAGCAGATGGTCGGAATGCGCGCGCTCGTCCGCGCTGGGTTCGGGGAGTCGGGAAGGCATGGTCGTTGCCGGTGGTGATAGCGCCGCAAGCATAGTGGATACGGCGCACCGCTCCTGC
Source organism: Rhodanobacter sp. (assembly GCA_035514935.1). Taxonomy (GTDB): domain Bacteria; phylum Pseudomonadota; class Gammaproteobacteria; order Xanthomonadales; family Rhodanobacteraceae; genus Rhodanobacter. The sequence goes on from DATJCF010000262.1 coordinate 6,836, forward strand.
CATTCCCGATGCCCCATTCCCTGTTCCAGGCCCCTCAGAAATCCTTCTGCACGCTGAGGTAGACGCCGCGGCGCGGACCGAACTGCGGCGCACCCACGCCGATGCCGCTGCCGTCGCGCATCGCGTAGCTGCGGTCGAGCGCGTTGAGCACGGCCAGTTGCGTGTGCAGCTTGCCGTTGTCGCCCAGCATGAAGTCATGCGCGATGTTGAGGTTCAGCTGGAAATACGACGGCAGCGAGGCGCCGTTGGGCACGTCGCCGTCCATGCGCAGACCGCTGCCGAACAGGTAGTCGGCGCCGACTCTGGTTTGGTCATCCCATGCGTAGTGGATGCCGCCGGATGAGGTCAGTTTCTGGTCGTGATCGAGCTGGATCCAGTGGTTGTCGACATAGGCCAGGTCAGCTGGATCGAAGTTGTACTGGCTGGTGATGATGCGCTTGCCGATGGCCTTGCCCAGCGAAGCGTTGAAGTACGCCGACAACGGCCCCTGTGCGTAGTTGACGGTGAATTCCACGCCCTTCACCCGGCCGGCGGCGTAATTGAACGTGGAATAGACCAGCGCCGAACCGAACTGGCCTTCATCCTGCAGGCGCTGCAGCTTGCGGTAGTAGGCGTCCACGCCGATGGTCCAGGCCGTGCCGATGGTCTGCTGAACGCCGGCATCGAAGTAATCCGAGCGCTCGGCCAGCGGGGTGTTGTTGCCGCTGTCGGCCACTGCGTTGGTGGTGCCGTCGAACTTCGCGATGTTGCTGCTGGCGATCATCTCGGTGGCCGGCGGCGTGAAGTAGCGCGAGTAGCCGGCGTGCACCACGGTGCTGTCACTGGCCTGCCACACCACGCCGAGGCGCGGGCTCAACTGGCTCTCGGTGCGGGTCAGCTGGTACTGGTCGCCGCGCAGGCCGTAGTTCAGCGTCCAGTCCTCGCCGATGCTCCATTCGTCCTGCACGTAGGCGGACCAGG
>DATJCF010000263.1:0-2035 GCA_035514935.1 Rhodanobacter sp.
GTGTCTTTTTCTGGCTGTTGAGTAGATGCATGTTGTTCCCCTCCCGAAGGTTTGCCCGTTATCTGGTCACGCGACCTGGTCACGCGACATGTGAACAGCAAATGACACCGCTAGTCATACGGAAACGTAACAGCTACCTCCGGGCATCGCATCTTGCACCGCAGCAGAGCGACTAAATCGATAATAAACCCATCAAAAATAATATGTTATGTGTCAAAGCAATGGTAGCGGTAACACCGCAACTGCACGCATGACACCGGTACCCATCCATCTGTGCCAACATTCTCCCATCGTCGTTCGAACGGGAAACCTCCATGAGCTCAAGTGTGCTTTGTTTTGGCGAACTGTTGCTGCGTCTTGGCGCACCCGGCCAGCAGATGCTGCTGCAGACGCCCTCCCTCGACGTGCATGTCGGCGGCGCGGAAGCCAACGTGGGCGTGGCACTGGCATGCCTCGGTCACGACGTGGCGATGGCCGGCGTGGTGGCCGACAACGCGCTGGGCAGCGCCGCGCTGGGCGAGCTGCGCCGGCGCGGCCTGGACGCCCGCCACGTACGGCGCAGCGCCGGGCGCATGGGCCTCTACTTCATGACCGCCGGCGCCGGCCTGCGTCCGGGCGAAGTGGTGTACGACCGCGCCGAATCCGCTTTTGCCACGGCGCCGGCCGACAGTTACGACTGGCCGACGTTGTTGCAGGGTGCGCAGTGGCTGCATCTTTCCGGCATCAGCCCCGCGCTGGGCCCGCAGGCGGCGCAGGCGACGCTTGCCGCCGCGCGGGCCGCCTGCGACATGGGCGTCAAGGTATCGTTCGACGGCAATTTCCGCCCACGCCTGTGGGAACGCTGGGGCGGCGACGCGCAGGCGATCCTGCGCGACTTGTTCGCCTGCGCGCACATCGTGTTTGCCGACCATCGCGACATCGGCGTGGTGCTGGGCGGCGAGTTCACCCAGGGCGACGCGCAGGCTCGCGTGGATGCGGCGGCAGCCATGGCGTTCGCGGCCTTCCCGCAGCTGCAGTACATGGCCTGCACCCAGCGCACGGCATACAGCGCCAGCCACCATGCGCTGGGCGCGATGCTGCTTGGTCGCGATGGCACCCGCGCACTGGCACCGGTGCGGGAACTGGATGGCATCGTCGACCGCATCGGCGCTGGCGACGCATTCGCCGCCGGCGTACTGCATGGCCTGATGGAAGGTTTCGACAGCGCCACCACCATCCGCTTCGGCTTGGCCGCCGGCTGCCTGAAACACTCCATCCCCGGCGATTTCTGCCCGGTCGGCGTGGCCGAAGTCATGGCCCTGATGGACGAGGAAACGTTCGACGTTCGTCGTTAACGATGCTCCCGCAAAGACCGCTTTGCCCGCTCAGTGGGTTTCCACCGCCAGGCTTCCCAGCACCCGCTCGTAGCGCCAGCCGTCGGCGCCGTCTTCGTAGTAGCCAGGCAGCTGACCGATACGGCGATAACCCTGCCGCTCGTAGAGGCCGATGGCGGCAACGTTGTCGGCGCGCACCTCCAGTCGCAAGACACGGCAACCACGATCGCGCGCGGCCTTCGTGGTCGCCGCCATCAGCGCCGAGGCGACACCCTTGCCACGCGCCTCGGCGGCCGTGGCCAGCGAATACAGACGCGCCACCGCGCTGCCCTTGCGGAAGAACACCACGGCGGCTCCGGCCAGGGATGGGCCGGCACCATCGACCACCAGCACCCGCGCCGAATCGCTGGCCAGATGCCGCCGGTATTGCGTGCGGCTGAGCTGGTCGCTGTCGAAGGTGCGTTGCTCCAATGCGACCAGGGCGTCGAGGTCGGCGAGGCTGGCATGGCGGACTTCGATGCGGGGAGAGGATGCGGGTTGCACGTTTGGGAGCAGTGGCGGGGAGAGTTGCAGTTTAGAGGGGAAAGCAAGAGCAGCCCCCTTCCGCCCTGTCGGGCACCTTCCCCCGTTGCACGGGGGAAGGGAGCTGGCTGTGTCGAGGATTCCCATCGCTTCCTTCCCCCGCTCGCGGGGGAAGGTGCCCGACAGGGCGGAAGGGGGGC
>DATJCF010000264.1:0-4585 GCA_035514935.1 Rhodanobacter sp.
CCGGCATCGGCGCCGAACAGCTCGGCCTCGATCAGCTCGCCGGGCAACGCACCGCAGTTCACTGCGATAAACGGGCCGCGCTTCACGGCGGAGTTCGCATGCACGATCGCGGCGATGCGCTCCTTGCCCGCGCCGTTGGGGCCGCTGATCAGGATAGGCACTTCCGAACGCGCGATCTGGCAGGCCAGCTCCAGCGTGCGCGCCATCGCGTCGGAAGCGAACACCAGCCCGTCGAGCTGGTAGTTCTTGCGCAATTGATCGCTGCGCTGACGCCGCTCCCGCCGGCTGCGCGATACCTCGCGGGTGGACTCGGACAGCTCCAGCAGGTTCTCCACCGTGGCCAGCAGCTTGTTGTCGTCCCACGGCTTGGCCAGGTAATCGGCGGCGCCGGCCTTGACCAACTCCACTGCGGTTTCCAGGTGCGTCCACGCGGTCAGCAGGATCACCGGCAGATCCGGATGCCGCTCGCGGATGGCGCGAAACAGCGCCACACCCTCCTCGCCCGAGGTGGTGTCGGCGGTGAAGTTCATGTCCTGGATCACCACATCCACCTGGCTACGCGCCAGCAATGCCAGCCCCTCGTCGGGCGTGAGCGCGGTAAGCGGCTTGATCTCGTTCAACGACAACGCCAGCGACAGCGCCTCGCCCACGGCCGGGTTGTCGTCGATGATAAGGACAGTTCTCATAGGTTTTCTGCACATGCGGTCATGGATGCCGCCGAGGCCCGGAAGGTTGCCATGACTTTCGGCGGACGTACCTCAATGATGCCTGTAGGAGCGACTTCAGTCGCGATGCTTTTCGGTTCGCGCAAGAGCATCGCCACTGAAGTCGCTCTCACATGTTGGTTTTGGTGGCGTTTCATCACACCGACCTCGTCGCCACCACCGGCGGCACCGCCGAGGCACGCAGCGCGGGACCGAGCACGGCGAGCTGGCTCAGCAACACCATCACCAGCGCACCCCACGGCAAGTAAGTCCAGGGCAGATGCGCCAACTCGTAATGACGCATCAGCAACCGATTGCCCAGGCTGGCGAGCAACATGCCCACCGCGATACCGGCGCTCACGATCAACAGGTTTTCAGCCAGGAAATAGCGCAGGATGTCCGCCCGTCGCGCGCCCAGCGCCCGCCGGATACCGATCTGCCGCGTGCGCTTCTGCACCCAGAAACCGGTGAGCCCCATGATGCCGATCACCGTGACGATGACGACCGCCAGGGTCACGCCGGCAAACAGCCACAGCGCCGCGCGCTGGCTGCGGAAAGCCTGTTCGCGGCGTTCGCTGTAGAAGCTGACACGGGCAGTGAGCCCTTTCTTCATCCCTGCACCGAACTCACGCTGGATCGCTGCCGCGACCCGCTTCAATACCGCATCGTGCATCGATGGATCGACGCGCACCGCAAAGTTCAACATCGACGTGCTGCCAATGCGCCGCGCCAGCAAGATGGTGTTGTCGGCACGACCATCGGTGGCGAGGCCGAGCTGATTGCGCAGCAGATGCTGCACGATGCCGACCACGCGATAGCCGTGACTTTCGCGGTCACTTGGATCGGTCATCACCTTGCCAAGTGCGTGCCCATCGCCGAACAGCTGGTTTGCCAGCGCGCGGGTGATGATAATGGGTTGCGGCGCGCCCGGATCCCACTTGCCGTTGCCCTCGCCACCCATGCCAAAGTCGCGGTATTCATCAGGCAGAAAATCCCGCCCGGCCACCAGCTGCAGCCCCAATGTTTTCACCAGGCCAGCGCCGAGATAGCCATTGACGCCGAGCTTTACGCCGCTGCTCCCCTGCAAGGCCATGTCCATCAGGGCGCCTGGCACCATCGGCAGCCCGAATGCCGCCGATGCGGCACGTACACCGGGCACCTCACGCAACACCTGCTCGCCGCGGCGCACCTCGGCGGCCGTCCAGGGATGGTGTCGCGACGCCATCTGATCGATCAGGATCAACTGGTCATCAGCGATTCCGCTGGGCGCCATCATCGGCGCCAGTTTTTGCTGCACCAGAAACAGCACATTGCACAAAATGGCGCAGGCCAGTGCGACTTGCAGCGCCACAAGCGCCGGCATCAGGCTATGCCGCCGCAGCACGGACAGATGGATACGCATGGACATGTCGATCGCCCTCAAACGCTCTTGACCTGCAAACCGGGTTCCACCGTGGACGCACGCCATGCCGGCAACACGCCTACCAGCACACCGACCAGAAGTGCCAGGCCGAACAAGCCCGCAAACATCAACGGATCAAGCCGCGCCAGATCGGTGAAGCCCTGATCCTGCAAACGCACGATCCACAAACCCAGCAAGGTCAGCGGCAGCGCGACCGCGCCACCCAGCACGCTGACCGCAGTGGCTTCCAGCACGTACTGCATGAAGACAGCACGGCGGGGTGCCCCGAGCGCGCGCCGAATGCCGATCTCGCCACTACGACGCAGGAATTTCGCGGTCAGCAAGCCGGCCACATTGGCCATGCACAACAGCAGGAATGACACTGCCAGCCATACATTCATGCGCGCGTTGTCGGGGATCACGTTCTGCCTCGTGAGCCATGCCGACACACCGAACAGTTGCGCTTTCGCCGGCTTGGCAAGCTCCGCCAGTCGCGGTTGTTGCGCGGCGTAGTGATCGAGATAAGCACGGTAATCCGTCACCTGCTGCGGCGTATCCAGCTCCACCCAGTACGCCAGCCACGCACAGCGTGCTGGATCGACGTCGAAGAGGCTGCGTTTGGCAGTCTCGTCACAACCGTCGAAGCCACCCGGCATCAACCCGGCGTCCAGCGCCGCGGTGTACGGCACGAATATGTTCTCCAGGTCGCTGTCACTGAAAGCCCAGCGATCCAGTCCGAAAAAATGCGGCTGCGGTGCGAACGGAGCGCTGACGCCGATCACCCGGAATACCGCCTTGTCGAGTCGGAGACTCCTGCCCACCGCGTTCCCGGTACCGAACAACTTTTGCGCCAGATCCACGTCGATCACCGCCACCGGCGCGCGGGCTGCATCCTCTGCCGCGCTCCAGTTACGGCCGTACCGCAACGCCACGCCGAACATCGGCACGAGCTCACTGGTCGTGCCAAGCAGCGACTGTGCCTTCTGCACATGCTCACCCTCCGCCGTGCTTACATCCGCATCCAGCCCGGCCAGCGCCGCCTGCCGCACCGCCCGGTGCTCCTGCACCAAGGCCTGCGCATCGGCCATCTTGATGCGCTTGTAGTTCTCCACCGTCACGTCATTCAACGACGCGTAATCGTCCGGCTTCGCCTGCACCGTGTCCACCCACGCCAGGTACAGATGCTGGCTTCGCCCCGGCAATGGATCGGCCGACAACATGTGCAGCAAGGCCAGCGTGGTCATGCTGGCCGCAAGTCCCAGCGCCACCGTCACCACCGCCAGCAGCGTGCTTTTGGGCGAACGCCGCAGCCCATGGAGGGCCAGCTCAAGGCTGTATCGAGTCATTGATCCACTCCCTGGTTTCGTGGCACGAGCCATCACACCGACCTCGTCGCCACCACCGGCGGCACCGCCGAGGCGCGCAGCGCGGGGCCAAGTACGGCCAATTGGCCCAGCAGCCACAACAGCAGCGCGCCGATTGGCAGGTAGTACAGCGGCAGCCTTGGCAGCTCGTAGTGCCGCATCAACACGGCGTTCAACATGAACGCCAAGACCGTCCCCAGCGCTATGCCGCCCGTGACGATCAGGAAATTCTCGGTCTGGAAATAATGCAGGATGTCACCGCGGGTGGCGCCGATGGCGCGGCGGATGCCGATGCTGCGCGTGCGTTGCTGCACCCAGAAACTCGCCAGCCCGGCGATGCCCAGGGCAGTGACGAATAACAGCGCCAGCGCGGCGGCGACGAGCAGCCCGATCATGGTCGTGTCGCGCTGGAAGAAGCGCGCGCGCATGTCGGTGTACGGCTCCATCCGGTCGGGGTTGACCAGGCGGTTGGGGCTTGCCGCCAACAGTGCCTCACGCCCTTCGCGCAGCAGCCGTGCGCGATCCCGCGGCGCGCTGCGCAGCACGTAGGTCACGGTGCGCCCGTCTGGTTTCTGCGGCCAGACCACGCTGTAGCCGTCCACGGCCGGCGTGCGCAGGTTAGGGCGCAACAGAGTGTCGACCACCCCGACCACACGGATCACCGCATCGCCCAGGTACATCGACTGGCCCAGCGGATCCTTGCCGGGGTACAGGCGCTGCGCCAGCGCGCGCGTGATCACCGCGACCGCCGGCTTGTGCGCGCTGCCGATCACGTAATCGTCGGATGTGAAATCGCGCCCCGCCACCAGCTGCAGGCCGAGCGTGTCGATCAGGCCCTCGGTGCCGTCGTACATGCTCGGCTGCACGCAGCTCGTGCCGCCTGCCGAACGCTGCGCCATGGCCTGCTTCTTCGATGCCTCGTCGGGACACACCCCGTACGAGGAGTCGCTCTGGTCCAGCGGCAGCGACCAGCTCACCGCCGCCACTGACTGCACACCCGGCATGGCGCGCAGCACGGCCAGATCGGTGGCATGGCGGGCCTGCGCATTTTCGTGCGCGGTATAGCCGGAACTGTGGATCACCGACAGCTCGTTTTCCGCGATGCCGGTGGTGAC
>DATJCF010000265.1:0-11131 GCA_035514935.1 Rhodanobacter sp.
GGCCCCGCCTGCCGTCCACCCGAGCCGGAGTCGCCGTGGCAACACACACTCAGCTGACCACCCAGTGGCACGACTGGATCGTCGAAAACCTGGCCCGCGGCTGCGCCGTGCAGGCGCTGGTGGAGGACATGTGCCGCAGCGGCTTCGACGCCACCTTTGCCCATGCCGCGGTGGAAGCCCTGGCACGTGGCGAGCAGCCGCCCGCCGTCGCGCCGCTGAAAGCGCAAGCCACCGCTTATGTCGCGGACGCGCCGCGACTGCCCGCGGGCAATGTCATCCCCACCCACGATCGCGACGTCCGCGTGCTGCTGCGCGTGGCGGCGCCCACCATCGCCGTGCTCGACCAGGTGCTCAGTGACGAGGAATGCGACGAGCTGATCCGCCGCTCCGCCAACACGCTGCAGCGCTCGACCACGGTCGATCCGGTCAACGGCGGTTACGAGGTGATTGCCGCGCGCAGCAGCGAGGGCACCTTCTTCCCCGTGAACGCGGACGACTTCATCGCGCAGCTCGATCGCCGCATTGCCGAACTGATGAACTGCCCGGTGGAGAATGGCGAAGGGCTGCAGGTGCTGCACTATGGCGAAGGCGGCGAATACCAGCCCCATTTCGACTACTTCTCGCCCGGCGACCCCGGCAGCGAGGCGCAGATGGTGGTCGGTGGCCAGCGCGTGTCCACCTTGCTGATCTACCTCAACGACGTGGCGCAGGGCGGCGCCACCGTGTTCCCCACGCTGGGCCTGCGGGTGCTGCCGAAGAAAGGTATGGCCGTCTATTTCGAATACAGCAACCGCGACGGCCAGGTCGACCCGCTGACCCTGCACGGCGGCGAGCCGGTGGAAAAGGGCGAGAAGTGGATCATCACCAAGTGGATGCGCCAGCGCCGCTATGGGCTGGCGGCGCCGGCCGAGCTTTGATTCCTTCCCCCGCAAGCGGGGGAAGGGACGGCATGTCGCCGCATGCCTTCGTGGCCACCCCTGCTGACACGACGTTGGCAGTAGCAGGCGCCCATCCTGCAACTCCAGCAGAGGAGGGCGAGGACATGCGCGATACGGTTTACTTCCTGGTGTTCGAGGGTTTTGCCGACTGGCAGGCGGCGCTGGCGTTGTGCGAGATCCGCCGTCCCGGCGACTGGCGGGTGCAGACCGTGGGCTTCTCGTCCGCGGCAGTGGTGTCGATGGGCGGCCTCACGGTCTCGCCCGACGTGACGTTGGCGCAGATCGATGTGGAACGCGCCGCCTTGCTGGTCGTGCCCGGCGGTCACCTGTGGCAGCGCGGCGACGGCGACGGCGACGCGGCGGTGGCGGCGATCCGCCGTGTCCATGATGGCGGGGCGCCGGTGGGTGCGATCGACAGTGGCGTGCTGGCACTGGCACGCAGCGGCCTGCTCGACTACTGCCGGCACACCGGCAACTGGGCCGGCCACATCGACAGCCACGTGCCGACGTATGCCGGGGCCACGCAATACGACGCCGGTGTGCTGGCGGTGAGCGATGGCGGCGTCATCACCGCCAGCCATCTGGGCAGCGTGGAGTTTGCGCGCGAGGTGATCCGCACGCTGGATCTCTACAGCGCCAGCGACCGCGAGCTGTGGTATCGCCTGTTCAAGCACGCGCAAATGCCGCCATGGTGCGTGGGCGACGTCGCCGCCGCGGCGTGATGGTGTCCCCATGAAACCGCTCTTTCAACGTCTGCTGGCGGCTTACCAGCCGTTGCGGCAACGCGGTCTGCTGCTGGATGGCAGGCAGCCCGCGGGCACCGTGCCGCCTACCGTCGCCACACGGCGCCCGCGCATCACGCTGGCGGCGCTGACCGGCCTGCGTCACTTTCTTTTTCCCCCGGAAGACCCACCATGACCGACACCTTTCACGGCAGCTGCCATTGCGGCGCGGTACGTTTCGAAGCCGATATCGACCTGGCCGCCGGCACCGGCCGCTGCAACTGTTCGATCTGCACCAAGACGCGCCACTGGGGCGCCATCGTGCGGCCCGCTGCGTTCCGCCTGCTGGCCGGCGAGGCGGCGTTGTCGGATTACCAGTTCAACACGCAGAGCGTGCATCACCTGTTCTGCAAACATTGTGGCGTGCGACCGTTCGGTCGAGGTTTTATCGAGGCGATCGGCGGCGACTACGTGTCGATCAACCTGGCCTGCCTCGACGACGTCGAACCGCAGCGATTGATCGATGCGCCGCTGCGTTTCGCCGACGGCCGCCACAACAACTGGATGTCGCCACCCGCCGAAACGCGGCATCTCTGAAACCTTCACTCGTGGCTGGGAAAGCCACGATAAGCGTGCCCTGCGTCAGGGGCCGGCGGGAACGGCCGCATCTGCCGTGTCGTGATTTCATCACCGTGAAGCCGGCCGCGGTATCGAAACAAGAGAGGAATCCATGAATGACCTGAATGCCCTGGCGTCCCGTTATATCGAGATGTGGAATGAGCCCGACGCGGGCAAACGCCGCGCGATCGTCCGCGAGCTATTCGCTCCCGAGGCCGTGCACTACACCCCCACGCGGGAGTTCCATGGGCTGGAGCGGATGGACGCCCGGGTGGCCGAGGGATACGAACAGTTCATCAAACCCGGCGCGAACATCTTCCGTCCGGTGGCAGGGGCCAACGGCCATCACGGCGCCGTGCGGTTCCAATGGGAGATGGTCGAGGTGGCGACGGGCCAGGTCACCGGCCGCGGCTCCGACTTCCTCCTCATGGACGAGGATGGGCGCATTCTCTCCGACCACCAGTTCATCGGCAGCTGAGCCGATCGACCGGGACACGGCGGAGCCCATTGTCGCAAGAGGAGCGAACCTGACGCCGAGACAGAGCATGAGACCGTCCGATCATCCAGTTCGATCACCCAAGGAGTTCGCAATGAGCAAGCCACGCGTCACCTTCTTCCACGCACTGCAGAGCCGCTCCGCCGGCACCCGTGCCCTGCTCGAAGAGCTCGGCGCCGACTACGAGTTGCAGCTGCTCAATCTGAAAGACGGCGAGCAGCGCCAACCGGCGTACCTGGCGGTCAACCCCATGGGCAAGGTGCCGGCGATCCTCCACGGCGATGCGCTGGTGACCGAGCAGCCGGCGGTCTACATCTACCTGGCCGATCTCTACGCCGACGCCGCACTGGCACCGCCCATCGGCGATCCCCTGCGCGGGCCGTATCTGCGCTGGCTGGTGTTCTACGGCTCCTGCTTCGAGCCGGCGGTGACCGACAAATCGCTGCAACGCGAGCCGGCATCGTCCTCGACCTGCGGCTATGGCGATTACGACACCATGTTGAAGACGCTCACCGACCAGCTCGAAAAAGGCCCGTGGCTGCTGGGCGACACGTACAGCGCCGCCGACGTGTTGTGGGGCACCGCCTTGAACTGGACCACCATGTTCAAGCTGGTGCCGGAGCTGCCGGTGATCCGCGCCTACATCGACCGCGTGCTGGCGCGCCCGGGCGTGCGGCGCGCCGCGGCGCTGGATGCCGAATTGATTGCGGCGCGATCGGCGTAAGCGCAGCTGGAGCAAAACGGAGATGGCGCGCCGCGCGCTCCTGCCCCCTCTCCCCCGGCGTTGCCGGAGGAGAGGGCTTGAAGCGCCGCGTGACATTCGACGCTTTTCCCCATCGCCGGTCTCGGCGATGATGGCCGGATGCGCCGTGCCGATCGCCTGTTCCTCATCATCCACGCCTTGCGCGGTCGCCGCACCGCGCTGCAGGCGCGCCAGCTGGCCGAGACGCTGGACGTGTCGGTGCGTACGGTCTACCGCGACGTGGCCGACCTGCAATTGTCCGGCGTGCCGATCGAGGGCGAGGCCGGTGTGGGCTACATGTTGCGCAAGGGTTCGGACATCCCGCCGCTGATGTTCAACGCCGACGAACTGGAATCGCTGGTGGTGGGCACGCGCTTCGTGCGCGCCTTTGCCGGCGCGCGACTGGCCGCGGGGGCTCAGGCCGCGCTGTTGAAGATCGAGGCGGTGTTGCCGCCGGACCTGCGCGAGCGCTCCAGCCGCACGCCCATCTTCGCGCCGACCTGGCGCGACGAGAAATCCCTCGCCTTTGCCGCCCGTATCGATCAATTGCACGCGGCCATCGGCGGCAACCGCGTGCTGGAGCTGGGCTACCGCGACGAAGCCGGCAATCCCAGCACGCGGGAGATCGAGCCGCTGTGCCTGGCGTTCTGGGGTGGCAAGTGGACGCTGGGCGCGTGGTGCCGCCTGCGCGACAGCTTCCGCAGTTTTCGCCCCGACCGTATCGACGATTTCCGTGAAACCGGTGAGTTGTTCGATGAAGTCGCCGGTCGCAACCTGGATGCCTACCTGCAGGCGATGCGCGGCCATTACACGGTTATCGACTAGCCGGGATTCGGAGGGGGCCGGACCGGCATCGCCCTTCTCCATTTCACGGCGCCCATCCATCGGCACGGTGCCATCACGGCGTTGCGGTGCGATGATCGGCGGATATTTTTCGTGGAGACCGTGATGATCCGTTGTTGGCGTTACTTGTTGCTGGCGGGCCTGGCGTGCAGTGCCTTGGCGCATGCCGGCACGGCCGATGACCGCTTTCGCGCGATCTACCAGCAGGAATGGTCGTGGCGCATCGGGCAGGCCGGCATCATCGCGTCGGGCGAATCGCAACCCAACAACGGCCGGCTCGATACGGTCGACGCGGCCAGCCAGCAGCAGCGGCTGGATTACTGGCAGAACGTGCTCAAGCAGCTGGGCGGCGTCGACGCCACCGCGCTGTCGCGCGCCAACCAGGTGAACTACGCCATCTACCGCGACCAGATCAGCAACTTCGTCGCCAACCAACGCTTCAAGAACTGGCAGATGCCGTTCAACAGCGACTCGGCGTTCTGGTCGGACATCGGCTACGACCTGGGCAGCGACCGGCTGCGCACGGTGGACGATTACCGCATCTACCTTGACCGGCTGGGCCAGATCCCGGCGTATTTCGACCAGCAGATCGCGAACATGCGCGCCGGCCTGAAACGCGGCTTTTCCGTGCCGCGCGCCGTGCTGGACGGGCGCGATGCGTCGATCGCCGCTGTGGCCGAGCTGACGGACCCCACCCAGGCCAGCCTCTACGCGCCGTTCCTGCACCTGCCGGCCACGTTGCCGGCCGAGCAGGCGCAGGCCATGCAGGGCAAGGCCTTGCAGCGCATCCGCGATGACGTGATCCCCGCCTACGCCAAGCTGCTGGCGTTCTTCCGCAACGAATACGTGCCACAGGCGCGCACCACGCTGGCGGCCGAGGCGCTGCCCGACGGCAAGGCGTTCTACCGCCAGCAGATCCACGAATACACCACGCTCGATCTCGGCCCCGACGCCATCCACCAGATCGGCCTGGACCAGGTGGCGAAGCTGCATGCGCAGATGCTGGAGGTGATGAAGGAAAGCGGTTTCCAGGGCGATTTCCCCGCATTCCTGCACTTCCTGCGCACCGACCCGCGCTTCTACGCCAGGACGCCGGAAGAGTTGTTGATGCGCAGCGCCTGGGTGGCCAAGGAAGTGGACGGCCAATTGCCACGGCTGTTCGGCCACCTGCCGCGCGCGCGCTTCACCATCGTGCCGGTGCCGGCCGCCATCGCGCCGTACTACACCTCCGGCCGCGGCGACGCGAACGAGTACATGGTCAACACCTACGACCTGCCGTCGCGGCCGCTGTACAACATGCCGGCGTTGACCCTGCACGAGTCGTATCCCGGCCACGCGCTGCAACTGGAACTGGCCGAGGAGAACCCGGATCAGCCCGCGTTCCGCCGCGACAGCTACATCTCCGCCTATGGCGAGGGCTGGGGCCTGTACTCGGAATACCTTGGCAACGAGATGGGCATCTACAAGACTCCGTACGAGCGCTTCGGCTACCTCACCTACCAGATGTGGCGCGCCTGCCGGCTGGTGGTCGACACCGGCATCCATCACCTGGGCTGGACCCGCCAGCAGGCGATCGATTACCTCACCGTCAACACCGCGCTGTCCGCCCGCGAGATCGCCAACGAAGTGGACCGCTACATCAGCTGGCCCGGCCAGGCACTGTCGTACGAGCTGGGCTACCTGAAGATCCGCGAGCTGCGCGCCAGGGCGGAGAAGGCGCTCGGCGCGAAATTCGATGTCCGCCACTTCCACGACACGGTGCTTTCCACCGGCTCCGTGCCGCTGCCGTTGCTGGAACAGCGCGTCGACCGCTTCATCGCCGAAGGTGGGCCGGAGCCGGATTACGGCTGCGCCTGCGCCAGGAAGGCCGATGCGAAGCGTTCAGGCCAATAACTGCCGTCATGTAGTAATATTTGACGCAACTTCACAGGGAGAGTAAGCGCATGACGGCTCATTCGACCCGCATCGCCGAAGCCGCGCCCGGCCACACCTCGCCGGATATGCTCGCCGATCCGGCGCTGCGCGCGTTCTTCAACCTCACCGAACAGTGGAAGCTGCGCATCGCCGACCAGCGCAAGTTGCTGGGCGATCCGCCGGAGTCCACCTTCTACAAGTGGAAGCGCCAGCAGGGCGGCAGCCTGGGGCGCGACACGCTGGAGCGGATCAGCTACCTGCTGGGCATCTGGAAGTCGCTGCAGATCCTGTTTCCCGACCCGGCCCAGGCCGACACCTGGCTGCACCAGCCGAACACGGCGCCGCTGTTCGGTGGCCATTCCGCCATGGAGCGCATGCTGTCGGGCAACGTGGCCGACCTGTACGTGGTGCGCCAGTACCTGGACGCGCAGCGCGGTTGATGCCCGTCGCAACGGGCGACACGCCGTCCCGCGATGCTGGCCGGGCTTCCCTGTGGGGGCGGCTTCGAAACTACCTGGAGGCGCGATGCCGACCGATCTGCCACCCGTCAAACGCATCCGCTGGAGCCGCGCCTGGCGCATCGTGCCCAGCCGCTTTCCGCCGGTGGGCGTGTACGACCGCATCGCGGACCCGGCCGATATCGATGCGCTGTTCGCGATCGAGGCGCTGACCAATCCGCGCCTGCGCGAGGAGGCCGATGCGCTGAAGCTGGTGCCGAAGGAACGGCGCCTCAGCGGCCCGGGCGCCACCCCGGTGATGGCTGCGTTCACCCATCTCAATCCCGAAGGTAGCCGGTTTTCCGATGGCACCTGGGGCGTGTTCTACGCGGCCCACAGCGTGGCCACGGCGGTTGAGGAAACCGTCTACCACCGCGAACGCTTCCTGGCTGCCACCGCTCAGCCCGCCGCCGACATCCAGATGCGCTGCTATCGCACCAGCGTGGACAGCAAGTTGTATGACCTGCGTGGTGGCTGGGCCGCGGCGCAGGCGCCGGACAGCTACGCGGCCAGCGTGGCGCTGGCCCGCGAGCTGCGGGCCGCGGGCGCCAATGGCCTGGTTTACGACAGCGCACGCGACAGCGGCGGCGAATGCCTGGCCGCGTTCTACCCCGATGTGGTGGCACCCTGCGTGCAGGCGCAGCACCTGGTCTATCGCTGGGATGGCACCCGCATCGCGCAGGTGCTGGAGGTGAGTGAAGTCAAACGGTCGAGCCCGGACAAGTCGTAGGGGCGACTTGCCGTCTTCCCGGCTCAGGCCCGGCTGGCTACAGCTTGTCGAATTCCCGTTTCAGGTCGTAACCCTTGTCGGTGACGATGCGCTCCAGCGTCTGCACGCGCTGCTCCAGCGTGTCCATGCGCGCCTGGTACTTCGGATCTTCGCGCGGCTGGGCGTGCTTGAAGCGCAGGTGGTCGCGGAAGATGCGCGCGCCGAGGACGACGATGATGATGCAGAGGATGAAGAATTGACCGTTGTCCATCGTTGATTCCTAGGATTCCAGATCGCGAAACTGGCGATCGAGGTCGTACCGACTCGAGGTGACATAGCCTTCCATGTGCTGCAGTTTCATGTCCAGCTCGCGGAAGCGGTGGCGCACGTCGCGAAAGGTGTCGCCGGCCGAGCGCCGCACGCTGCGCCAGTACTCCTCGTCGGCATCCCAGTCGTAGAGCGCGTCGGGCTTGGTCGGCAGCACGAAACCGAGCACCAGGTACAACGCCAGCGTCACCAGGTTGAACCACAGCAGCGCAACGATGGCCAGGCCGCGCACGAGGGTGACGTTCCAGCCGAAGTAATCGGCCAGGCCGGCGCACACGCCCATCAGCTTGCCGTGGCGTGGGTCGCGATAGAAGCGCTGTGCGCGCCAGTTGCCTTCGCGCCTCATGGCTCGGTCCGGTGGCGTGGCTGCCAGCAGCTGCGCTCGTCGCCGCGGCCGCAATAGCGCAGTGGCCGTTGCGGCATGACCAGGGCGGCGACCACATAGGCCACCACGGTGGACATCGGGAAGCACCAGGCCAGCACCATCGCCCCGATGCGGGTCAGCCATACCGGCCAGCCGAAACCCTCGGCGATGCCCGCGCACACGCCAAAGATCAGGCCGCGTTCCGAGTCGCGGTGGAGTCGGCGCTGATGATAGTCGTCCGTTGAACCGTTCATGCCTTGTCTCTCCAGTTGGGTACTTGGGTATCCAGGATGGTTTCCAGCGTTTTCACGCGGCTCTCCATCCGGTTGGCGATCTGCCACAGGTCCGACAGCATTTTTTCGTCTTCGCGGGTCAGGCCCTGCGCGCGCCGGCGCTGGGTCGTGTAGTGCAGGATCAGCCACAGCGGCGCGACGAAGATGCAGAAAATGGCAAAGACGGGGGTGAAGTCCATGTCCGGTTACTCCTTGGCGGCTGCTGTCTCCGAGCCCATGCGTTCCTTCAGCGCGGCCAGTTCGGCCTCGACGTGGTCGTTGGTTTCCAGGTCGGCGAATTCGCGATCCAGGTCGCGTTGCTTGCCCAGGTCGTAGGCTTCGACGCGGCCCTCCATGTGCTCAAGCTTGCGCTCGTAATGCTCGAAGCGGCCCAGCGCGTTGTTGATGCGCTCGTCATGGGTGCGGCTGCGCGCCTTCAGGCGGTTGGCCGCCGTGTGGTGGCGCAACTCGAACGACTTCTGCCGATGCTTGGCGTCGGCCAGCTTGCCCTGCAGCGCGGCAATGTCGTCATTGAGCTTGGCCAGGCCCAGTTCCACCTCGTGGCACTGCCCCTGCAGCGCCTCGCGCGCCGTGTCCGTGTGCTTCTTTTCCGCCAGCGCGGCCTTGGCCAGGTCGTCGCGACCCTTGGTGATGGCCAGTTCGGCGCGGCGCTGCCACTCGTCGGATTCGCGCCGGGCGTATTCCACGCGCCGCTCCAGCTCCTTGCGGTCGGCGATGGCGCGCGCCGCGGCGGAGCGCACTTCCACCAGCGTGTCTTCCATCTCCTGGATGATCAGCCGCACCACCTTTTCCGGTTCTTCGGCCTTGTCCAGCATCGCGTTGATGTTGGAGTTGATGATGTCGCTCATTCTCGAAAAAACGCCCATGTCTGCTTGCCTCGTGATGGTGAAGGGCCCACGAAGTGTCTAGAGCACATGCCGTGCCAAGCTGGCACCTCTGTTCAAGCCATTGATAAATCGAAATTTATGGCTTCATGGCCGAAAGCCGGCGTCTTCCGAACAGGCTTTATCAACCGATATATGGTTATATTCACCAATACTGAGCGAAAACGATTCATCCGGTCGCTCAACCTCGCTTCGAGTGATGCCGCATGCCAGATCCGCGCCCATCGGATACCGAAACCACCGCCATGCTGGGCGAGTCCACGGCGTTCCTGGATCTGCTGGAACATGCCTCGCGGGTGGCGGCGGTGAACAAGCCGGTGCTGGTGATCGGCGAGCGTGGCACGGGCAAGGAGTTGATCGCGGCGCGGCTGCATTACCTGTCGCCGCGCTGGGAGGCGCCGCTGGTGAAGCTCAACTGCGCCACTCTCACCGAGGCCCTGCTCGAAACCGAGTTGTTCGGCCATGAGGCGGGCGCGTTCACCGGCGCCAGCCGCCGCCACATCGGCCGCTTCGAGCAGGCCCATGGCGGCACGCTGTTTCTCGACGAACTGGCCACGGTGTCCCTGCGCGTGCAGGAAAAGATCCTGCGCGCGGTCGAGTACGGCCAGTTCGAACGCGTTGGCGGCAGCGAGACGCTGAGCGTGGACGTGCGCATCGTGGGCGCCACCAACGGCGACCTGCCCGCCGCCGTGCGTGGCGGAACGTTCCGCGCCGACCTGCTCGACCGGCTGGCGTTCGACGTGCTGACGGTGCCACCGCTGCGCGCACGCACGGGCGACATCCTGCAACTGGCCGAGCACTTCGCCGTCAACATCAGCCGCGAGCTGGGCCGGGACCTGTTCGCCGGTTTCAGCGAATCCGCCCGCGCGGCGCTGGTCCGCTACCCGTGGCCGGGCAATGTGCGTGAGCTGAAGAACGTGGTCGAGCGGTCCGTGCACCGCACACCGGCCGACGAGCCGGTCGACACCATTGTTTTCGACCCCTTCGCTTCCGTGTTCCGACCGGCGGTCGACACCGTGCCGGAAGCGGAGCGCGGGACGCCGCCGGAACAGGTATCGATCCGGCTTCCCTGCGACATCAAGACCGAATTGGCGCGCCTGGAAGTCGATCTGGTCCAGCGCGCGCTCGCCGAAGCGCGTCACAACCAGGTCGAGGCCGCGCCGCTGCTGGGGCTCGGCTATCACCAGTTGCGCGCGCTGCTGCGCAAGCACGGCCTGGTGAAATCGCGCCGTCGGCGCGAAGGTCCGTAAACCGAACGCCTTACGCTGGACGCAGGCGCCTCAGCTGTCCGCGTTGGTCGCCCAGCCCGCGCGATCGCCGCGGGTGAACACGCGGTCACCGTCCAGTACGTCGCCGGCGGCATGCGCGGGCGACTGGCGCAGCCTGGCGTAGATCGGCGTGAAGTCCGGGCGGGTGGCGTCGAACAGCTGCTCGAAGTTCTCGATCACGAAATAGGTCTGCTGGTAGGTGTCGATGCGGTAGCGCGTGTTCATCACCCGCTCGATGTCGAAACCGATGCGGTTGGGCGAAGGCGAATCCAGGCTGTAGACCGACTCGCCCTTGGAACTGACGATGCCGGCGCCGTAGATACGCATGCCCGCGGGCGTCCGGATCAGGCCGAATTCCACCGTGTACCAGTACAGCCGGGTGAGGTTCATCAGCGCCTCGGGGCCGATCTTGAACGCCTTCATGCCGCCGCGGCCGTAGGCCTGCATGTAGTCGGCAAACACCGGATTCAGCAGCAGCGGCACGTGGCCGAACAGGTCGTGGAACAGGTCCGGCTC
>DATJCF010000266.1:0-5396 GCA_035514935.1 Rhodanobacter sp.
TTCATTGGCGCGGTGCCGCGGGAAATGCTGGCCAACGTCGGCTGGCACGGGATCGACTTCAGCTCGCCGTTCGCCGACCTGGCGATCATCCTGGGCCTGCAGTGGCTGGCCACGCTGCTGTTCATCGATGCGGTGATCAGCCCCAGCGGCACCGGCATGACCTATACCGCCACCACCGCGCGGATGCTCTACGGCATGGAGCGCAACGGCACGCTGCCGAAGATCCTCGGCCGCGTGCACCCGAAGTGGGGCATTCCGCGCCCGGCGATGTGGGTGAACCTGGCGGTGTCGTTCCTGTTCCTGTTTTTCTTCCGCGGCTGGGGTTCGCTGGCGGCGGTGATCTCGGTGGCCACGATCATTTCCTACCTCACCGGCCCGGTCAGCGTGATGACGCTGCGCCGCACCGCGCCCGAACTGCATCGACCGCTGCGATTGGGCGGCCTGCCAGTGCTGGCCGGCATCGCGTTCATCATGTCCACCGAACTGCTGTACTGGGCCAAGTGGCCGCTGACTGGCGAAATCATCCTGCTGATGGTGGTCGCGCTACCCGTGTATTTCTATTACCAGGCCAAGGCCGGCTGGCACGATTTCGGGCGGCAGATGAAGGGCGCCTGGTGGCTGGTGTTCTACCTGCCCACGCTGGCGCTGGTCTCGTGGGCCGGCAGCACCATCTTCGGCGGCAAGGGCTACCTGTCGTACGGCTGGGATCTGGCCGTGGTGGCGGTGATCGGGCTGGTGTTCTACCTGTGGGGCGTGAAGAGCGGCTGGCGCACGCCCTCGGTGGAAGCGGCGCGGCTGGAAGCACGCATCGATCCGAACGCGCCGCTGGTGCCGCCGGATGAGGAAACCGCCGAGCGCATCACCGGGCACTGATAGGGGCTGCCCCGGCGCACGAACGCGCGGCGATGGGCCGCGCGTTTTCGTTCAGCGCCCCGCGCCGGCCGTACGCCGCGTATCGCCCAGCGACAGCAGCACCAGCACCACGGCCAACACCAGGTAGGCCCCGGTGAACTGCCACACCACACCCTGCAGTGGCGCGTCGAGCAGCCACGGCAGGTAGATGCCGCCGGACAACTCCACCGAGTGGATCACCCCGAACAGGCTCAGCGCGCCGCCCAGCAGCAGGATCAGCGCGGCGCGCAACGGGCGCGCATCGATCAGCGCCACCACGAAGCTGGCCCAGACCATCGAGGTGATGATGAAGCCGTTGCCCAGCACGGTGATCACCGCCAGCTCGGAAATGCCGTGGGTGCCGTCGTTGAACAACTGGGCGAAGTGCTCGGGTGACACGTAGGCCGGATCGCTGAGCTTGATCGTCAACATCCGCGCAATCGCCGGGAAAAAGCTGAACACCACCGCCGCCGCATAACGTATCGGCGTGGCCTCGAACGCCTGCACGGTGATGCCGATCGCCACGAATACCAGGATCGGCGCCAGCACCGGCAGCGGCAGCAGTTCGACCAGGTTGGACAGGTAGCCGAAGATGCCGCCCAGCCCGATCACGATGCCGGTGAGCAGCGTATAGCCGCTGCGTGCGCCCATCGCCTTGTACGAGGGCTGGCCGATGTACGGTGTGGTCTGCGCCACGCCACCGCAGAAGCCGGCGGCCAGTGTGGCCAGCGCTTCCACCAGCAGGATGTCGCGGGTTGAATAATCGTCACCGGCCGCACGCGCACTCTCGGTGACGTTGATGCCGCCGACCACCATCAGCAGGCCGAACGGCAGGATCAGCGGCAGGTACGGCACGACGTAGCCGAGCCCGCTCATCCATTGCAGGGTCGGCCACGGCAGCGCGAAGCGCCACTGCCACGCCGCCGGCGCGTGATAGCCGGCGCCCAGCCAGCCCAGCGGGCCGAGCACGTAGTACAGCAACGCGCCGACCACGAACGCCACCAGTACGCCAGGCAGTCCGAACGGCATGCGCGCCTTGGCCACCAGCGCATACAGCACCACGCCCAGCCCGGCGAAGCCCACCATCGGCAACTTGAGGATTTCCACCAGCGGCAGGAAACCCATCAGCACCAACGCGATGCCGGCGATGGAACCGAGCAGGCCGGCACGCGGCACATGCCGCTGCACCATCGCGCCGAAGAACGACAGCACGAACTTCAGCACGCCCATCACCACCAGCGAGGCCATGCCCAGCTGCCAGGTGCCGATCGCCGCCGCATGTTCGTCCATGCCGCCCTGTTTGAACCCCAGGAACGCCGGTCCCAGCACCAGCAGCGCCATGCCGATGCTGGTGGGCGCATCCAGCCCCAGCGGCATCGCCGTCACATCCGCGCGGCCGCTGCGCCGCGCCAGCCGCCGCGCCATCGCTGTATAGGCGAGGTTGCCCAGCAGCACGCCGAACGCGGTGCCGGGAAACATGCGCAGGAACACGATGTCGGCGGGAAAACCGAAGATGCCGATCAGCGCCGCGGCGAGGAAGGCCATGATGGACAGGTTGTCCACCACCAGGCCGAGGAAGCCATTGAGGTCGCCGGGGGCGAACCAGCGATTGCGCGAAGTGGTCACGTGGAAAGCCTGTGGATGAGGGGGCGATTCAGAACGACACGTCGGCCGGCTGTGTCACGCGCAGCACCGACTGGTCGCCGGTGCGCTGCTTCCATGCCGCGCGGATCGCCTCGACCTTGGCGCGGTTGGCCGGCGTGTCGGGGTAATCGATCACCAGCATCTTGGAGCGCAGCCGCTCGGGGCTGGTCTGCTGCTTGCCCTGCCACTGACCGTAGACGTCGACCACGCTGAGCCCGTCGGGGAAGCGCGTGCTGACCTCGCGGTCGAGGAACTCCCGCCATGCCTGCTCGCTGATGCCCTGCTGCGGCTGGTCGGCCAGGCCCAGGCCGAAATACAGCCGGGTATCGACCCAGCCCTGCGTTTGCGCCGGATGCGCGGCATCCCCATGCAGGACGGCGCTCGCGACGCCCGGTTGCGTCGCGCAACCGACCAGCAACGCCGACAGCGCCAGGATCAAAAGCAAACGAAATTTCATTAGCACATTCCTGATGGTCATTTGGACGTCTATACGTATAGACGGGTTTGGCGATAGAGTATTGGCAGCTACGGCACCGCGAGGCAACCCCTGTTTCTCGCCCGCGATGCCGCCACCCCGGGACCCGCCGCAACATGCATCACCATCATCGCCACGAAAAGCTGCCCATGCACCGGTGCATGATGTCGCGGCGCTGTTGCTGCCGCTGAGCCCCGCCGCGCCCAAGCATCGCCTCCCTTCCCTGCATCCCCGCCATCGCTTCCCCGCCGACGGCCCCGCACCATCCAAGGAACCGCTCATGTCCTTCGCTCCCGTTTTTCCGCGGCACCACCGCCTGTACGCCGCGGTGCTGCTGGCCGGCTTTGCCGCCTTGCCGGTCCACGCCCAGCAGGCCGAGGCTCAGCAGGCCGATGCCGCACAGGCCCGGACGCTGGATCAGGTGGTGGTGACCGGCGTGCGCGCCAGCAGCCGCACCGCGCTGGAATCGCCGGTGCCGATCGACGTGCTCACGCCGGACGACCTGCGCGGCGCGGGCGCCTTGAACGGCGAGCTGGGCCAGGCGCTGGCCACCTTGCTGCCCTCGTTCAACTTTCCGCGCCAGTCCAACTCCGGCGGCTCCGACCACGTGCGCGCCGCGCAACTGCGCGGGCTCTCGCCCGACCAGGTGCTGGTGCTGGTCAACGGCAAACGCTTCCACACCTCCGCCCTGGTCAACACCGACACCAAGATCGGCCGCGGCACCACGCCGGTGGATTTCAACGCGATCCCGATCAGCGCGATCAAGCGCATCGAGGTGTTGCGCGACGGCGCCGGTGCGCAATACGGCTCCGATGCGATCGCCGGCGTGGTCAACATCATCCTCAAGGATTCGCCCGAGGGCGGCGAGCTGGAGAGCAGCTACGGCGTCAACCACACCTACTTCGCCCCGACCGGCAGCACCATCACCGACGGCCAGAGCAGCTACGGCGCCGCCAATTTCGGCACCCGGCTGGGCGGCAGCGGCTTCCTGCGCGCGGGCGTGGAAGTGACCCACCACGACGCCACCAACCGTGCCGGTCTGGACACCGTGCCGGACTGGCTGGCCGACCCCACGCCCGCCAACCTGGCCCTGCGCGGCCAGCGCAACTACGCCGCGGGTGACCCGCAGAGCGAGAGCTACAACGGCTGGCTCAACAGCGAGATCCCGCTCAGCGACACGGCGAAACTCTACTGGTTCGGCACCTATACGCAGCGCCACACCATCGGCGACAACTATTTCCGCTACCCGGACAGCAGCGCAAACATTGCCTCGATCTACCCCGAAGGCTATCGACCGGAATCGCTGGGCCACAACCGCGACCTGCAGACCGCCGCCGGCGTCAAGGGCACCGCCGGCGAGTGGAGCTATGACGCCAGCCTCGACTGGGGCAGCAATGCCTTCGACTACGACCTGCGCCACTCGCTCAACGTATCGCTGGGCACGGACAGCCCGACCGCGTTCCACATCGGCAGCTATCGCTTCAACCAGGGCAGCGCCAACTTCGACGCCAACCGCGCCTTTGTCGTGGGCGAGCGTGCATTCACCCTCGCCGTAGGCGGCGAATTCCGCCGTGAGAACTTCGTCACCCACCCCGGCGATCCGGCCTCGTACGCGGTCGGCCCGGTGCTCGGCGCGCCGGCCGGCGCGCAGGCCGGCGGTGGCTTGCAGCCGCAGGACGCAGCCAACCTCTCGCGTCACGTCAAGGCGCTGTACGCGGAGGTTTCCAGCGACCTGACCGATCATGTGTTCGTCGATGCCGCCACCCGCTACGAGCATTACAGCGACTTCGGCGGCAACTGGAGCGGCAAGCTCAGCGCGCGCTGGGAATTCGCCCCCGGTTTCGCGCTGCGCGGCGCCGCTTCCAACAATTTCCGCGCGCCGTCACTGAGCCAGATCGGCTTCGAATCGACCAGCACCGGCTATGGCGCCGACGGCAAGCTGGTCACCGGGCGCATCCTTTCGGTGAACAACCCGATCGCGCGCGGCCTGGGCGCGGTGCCGCTGACGCCGGAGAAATCGCGCAACTTCAGCCTGGGCCTCACCGCGCAGCTCGGCGGCGGTTTCGACGCCAGCCTGGACGTTTACCAGATCAGCATCGACAACCGCGTCACCCTGTCGCAAACCATCCGCAGCGACGGGCTGGAGGACTACATCCTGCAGCAGTTCGGCGTGCCGGGCGTGCAGAGCGTGGCGTTCTTCACCAACGCGGTGGATACGCGCACCCGCGGCGCCGAACTGGTCGGTAACTACCGCACGCCGCTGGCCGGCGGCCAGCTGCTGCTGACCGCGGCGTACAGCCACAACAGCACCGACATCCGCAAGGTGCGCGACACGCCGTCGCAGCTCACCGCGATCGGCGCCGGCAACGTGCTGTTCGGCGACGAG
>DATJCF010000267.1:0-4044 GCA_035514935.1 Rhodanobacter sp.
CGACGAAAAGCTGGTGGTGATCCCCTCGCCCAAGGTGTTCCCGGGCTACGCGCACATCAACGACATGAAAGGCGTCTCGCCGCATTGGCTGGAGCGCATCGGCCACTTCTTCGAGCACTACAAGGATCTGGAAAAGGGCAAGTGGGTCAAGGTCGAAGGATGGGCCGGTGCCGAGGAAGCGAAGGCCGAAATCGTGGCCGGCATTCAGCGCTACAAGGCCGGCCAGCCCAACAAGACCTGATCAGCTGACACATCGACGGCGCGTCGCCTTGCGGTGACGCGCCGTTTTCTTGTCCGCGCCATGCGCAATGGTTCAGCCGCGCTTGAGCAACTCGCGCAAATCGATGATCGCCGCATTCGCGCGCGACACGTAGTTCGCCATTACCAGTGAATGGTTGGCGAAGAAGCCGAACGGCGAACCATTGAGAACCATCGGGCTGTGCAGCGGACGCTGGGCATCTTCCAGCTCGCGGATCACCTGTTGCAGGCTCACATCCGCATGCTTGCTGCGCAGGATGGGACCGAAATCGTGCTGCATGGCCTTGAGCTGCTCCAGCAGCGTCCAGGTGTAGCCGCGCGCCTCGTAGAAGTTGTCGTCGATCTTCGTCCAGGGCGTTTTCACCAGCTGGCCACCAGCGGGCGCGCGCGTGGCGCTGCTGCTGGTGCTGGCCGGCTGGTCCGCGCCCGCCTCACCGATGCGCACCTGCCCCACGCTGGCCGACAATCGCTGCGACAGAGAGCCCAGTCGCGAGGAAGCCAGTTGCAGGTAATCGGCCAGGTTGTCGGCGCGCGCGTAGAAATGCGCCTGCGCCGCATCATCGTCGCCAAGACGCTTCAGATAGCCGTTTAGATGGCCGATTGCCTTGCGGTACTGGCTTTCCGAACTGGGCAACAACCAGCGGTCGTTCGGGCTGTTGAGCAACGGGTCGGCCTCGGCCAGGTCCTTGTCTTCGGTGGACTGCGCCTGCGAGCGGCTGAAATCGTTGCGCAGCGCGCGCACCAGGTCGCGCGAGGCGGTGAGCGAACCGAATTCCCAGTTCGGCACGTTGTCCATCCACGCCCCCGGCGGCAACTTGTCGTTGCTGAGGTAGCCGCCGCGCTTGTCCAGCAGCGTGCGCATGGAGGCGATCAATGTTGCGGTGGTGGTGGCACCCACGCTGGCGGGCCGTTTCAGGTCCTGCAACTGGGCCTGCGTGACGGCGGGTGGATCGAACAGCGGCGGCTCAGCATCCCACCACCACATCAGCGCCAGCACCAGCAGCAACACCAGCGCGATGGCGGCGGCGATACCGCGCAACAGGCCGCGGCGCGGCGGATTCGTTGTGTCCGGTGTGGGCATCGGGATTCCTGTAACTGGGCGGGGGTGCAGCAAGCTTACAACGCCGCTCAACGCTCCCACGGCGGATGATCGCCGAACCGCTCGGCCAGGAAATCGATGAAGGCGCGCACCCGCGGTGGCACCAGCCGGCGCTGCGGCATTACCGCGTAGATGCCGGTGGTATGGATGGGGTAGTCCGGCAACAGCAGTTGCAACTGGCCACTGCGCAATTGCTCGTGCACGTGCCACAGCGAATGCATCGCGATGCCCAGCCCGGCTACCACCGCATCGCGCAACAGCGCGCCCTGGTTGCTCTCGAAACGGCCCTGCACCCGTTGCGCGATGTCGCGTCCCTTGCGGTCGGTGAAGTGCCACACATCCTGCCGGCCCTGGCTGCCGACCAGCAGCAGGCAATCGTGCGCGACCAGATCCGCCGGCGTGCGTGGCAACCCATGCATCTGCAGGTACGCCGGCGACGCGCACAGCACGCGCCGATTGCTGGCCAGTAGGCGTGCCACCAGCGACGAGTCGCCCATGGCACCGACGCGGATGCCCAGGTCGAAGCCGGAGCCGACCAGATCCACGATCTGGTCATCGAGATTCACGCTCAGCGTCACCCGCGGATGCAGGCAGAGAAACTCCGGCAACAACGGCGAGATGTACTGACTGCCGAACGCGGCGGACATGGTGACCCGCAGCGTGCCGCTGATTTCGGTGGCGCCCTGGCGCAGGCCGCCGGTGAGCGATTCCAGATCCTCCACCAGGGCGCGGCCCTGCTCGGCCAGCTGCATGCCCTCGGGCGTGGCATGCAGCTGGCGCGTGGTCCGGTGTAAAAGGCGCACGCCCAGCTCGCGTTCCAGCCGCTTCAGGCGCTGGCTGGCCACCGCCACCGAAAGATCCAGGCTGCGCGCGGCGGCGCTGATCGAACCCAGGTCGAGCACGCGCAGAAACAGGCTGAGATCGCCGATGCGGTCCATGACTATCAATAATTCGTTGAAAATGATTAGCCATCTTGATGGTTACGGAATAAAACGCAACTGCCTAAGCTGGCGCATCTTTCTCCAGGATTGTCGCCATGCGCTCCCTTTCCACCCGGCCACGCACGCCGCTGGCGCTGTACGCGTTGACCGCCGGCGCGTTCGGCATCGGCACCACCGAGTTCGTGATCATGGGCCTGCTGTTGCAGGTGTCCGCCGACCTGCACGTGAGCATCGCCACGGCCGGCCTGCTGATCTCCGGTTACGCGCTGGGCGTGTTCGTGGGTGCGCCGCTGCTCACGGCGGCAACCAGCCGGTTGCCGCACAAGACCGCGCTGATCGCCTTGATGATCATCTTCACCATCGGCAACCTGGCCAGCGCACTGGCGCCAGGCTACGCGTTGCTGATGATCGCGCGGGTGATTACCTCGCTGGCCCACGGCACCTTCTTCGGCGTCGGCGCCGTGGTGGCGACCGGGCTGGTGGCGGAGGATCGCAAGGCATCGGCGATCTCGATCATGTTCACCGGGTTGACCGTGGCGACCTTGCTCGGCGTGCCGGCCGGCGCGTGGCTGGGCCTGCATTTCGGTTGGCGCAGCACGTTCTGGGCGGTCAGCGCGATCGGCGTGCTGGCCACGGTCATCATCGCCACCCTGGTGCCCGCTGACCGCGGCGAACACACGCCGATGAAGTTCATCGAGGAACTGAAGGGCATCGCGCATCCGCAAGTCCTGCTTGGCCTGCTGATCACCGTGCTGGGCTTTGCCGGGGTGTTTGCGATGTTCACCTACATCCAGCCCATCCTCACCCGCGTCACCGGCTTCGCCGACAGTGCGGTGTCGCCGATCCTGCTGGTGTTCGGCGGCGGCATGGTGGTGGGCAACCTGCTCGGCGGCCGGCTGGCGGACAAGCATCTGGTGATGACGCTGCTGGGTTCGCTGGTCGCGCTGGCGATCGTGCTGGGCGCGATGACGTTCGCGCTGCACAGCAAGCCGGCGATGATCGCGTTCAGTGCGTTGTTCGGCATCGTGGGGTTTGCCACCGTGGCACCGCTGCAGTTGCGCGTGCTGCAGAAAGCCACCGCCGGCCAGGTGCTGGCGTCCAGCTTCAACATCGCCGCGTTCAATCTCGGCAACGCGATCGGCGCCTGGCTGGGTGGCGTGGTGATCAGCCACGGCCCGGGCCTGGGCGCGGTGACCTGGGCGGCTGCGTTGCTGCCGTTGCTCGGCCTGGCCGTGGCGCTGTACAGCGTGCGGCTGGACCGTCCGCGCCGCCAGCCGCGCATGGCCGGCATCGCAAGCGCCATCACGCCACGTTATCCCGATTAGCTTTACTTGAACGCTACCGCATCACCGATCGCTTCACCTTCAAGGAACCCCGCATGAAAGCCGTTGCCCTCACCCGTTACCTGCCCATCGACGACCCCGCATCCCTGGTCGACATGGAACTGTCCCTGCCCGAACCGGGCGCACACGACCTGCTGGTGTGCGTGGAGGCGGTGTCGGTGAATCCGGTCGATACCAAGGTGCGCTCGCCCAAGCCGCAGGTGGAGGCGCAGCCGAAAGTGCTGGGTTATGACGCGGCCGGTGTGGTCGAGTCGGTGGGCGCGGACGTGGTGGGATTCCAGATCGGCGACCGGGTCTATTACGCCGGCGACGTGACCCGCCCGGGCAGCAATGCGCAATACCAGGCGGTCGACGCACGGCTGGTCGGGCACGCCCCGACATCGATCGAGCTGGCGGACGCGGC
>DATJCF010000268.1:0-5529 GCA_035514935.1 Rhodanobacter sp.
ACCCCCGACACGATCGAACACGATGGCGGCGGCCTGGTAATCGCCCTTCAGGGCCAGGTCGATGCCGTGATTCATCCAGTAGGCGCCGCTGGCCTCGGCCAGCGTGCCCGCCACCGGCGCGCCATGCAGCGAACGCCAACGATAGCGCGCATCGGGGTCGAGTCCCTGCAGGCGCACGCGCGGGTACGGGTACTTCATCTGGCTGGCGTGCAGGAAGGCGAACAGCACTACCTGCTTGCCGTCCTGCGATACCGATTCGGTGGCCGCATGCGGGCTGTCGTCACGCGGTGACAGCAGCCGGTACAGCTTGCCTTGCTGGACGCTGGCGCGGATCGCCTTGTACTCGGCCACGTACTTTTTCGCCACGGCGAAATCCTGTGCACTCCAGTGCAGCAGGTTGGCGCCGATGCCCAGCGAACCCTGCATCGAGGACAGGAAGCGGTAGTCCAGCGAGGTGCGGCGGTCGTTCACCCAGTTCGGCGAATCGGTGACCCAGGCCATCATCACCGCCGGCGCGTAGGCGTAGCTGAAACCGTCCTGGATCGACAGGCGGTCGAACGGGTCGGTGTTGTCGGACGTCCATACCTCGTCGGTGTGGCCGAGGATACCCAGGTCCACGCGGCCGCCGCCGCCCGAGCACGACTCGATCTCCACGTTCGGATGGCGCCGGCGCAGTTCGGCCAGGATGCCGTACAGGTTGCGCACGTAGTCGACGTAGACCTTCTGCTGCTGGTCGGGCGCCACCTGCGGCCAGCCCGGCTCGGACCAGTTGCGGTTGTAGTCCCATTTCAGGAACGCGATGTCGTTGTGGCTGAGCAGATCGTCCAGCACCTTGAACACGTGGTCGCGCACGTCCTGCCGCGCCAGGTTCAGCACCAGCTGGTTGCGCCCTTCGCTGCGCGGGCGGTCGGTGAAATTCAGCACCCAATCGGGATGCGCGCGGTACAGGTCGCTGTCCGGGTTGACCATCTCCGGTTCCACCCACAGCCCGAAATCCATCTTCAGCGCGTGCACCTTGTCGATCAGCGGCTTCAGCCCGTGCGGGAATTTCTTCGGGTTGACCACCCAGTCGCCCAGCCCGGCGTGGTCATCGTTGCGGGCGCCGAACCAGCCGTCGTCCATCACGAATCGCTCCACCCCGATGCTGGCGGCCAGCTCGGCCAGATGTTCCTGGCCGGCCTGGTCGACGGCGAAGTTGGTGGCTTCCCACGAGTTGTACAACACCGGGCGCAGGCGCGGTTTCGGATGCTGGGGCACGATCTGCGCCAGCTCGAACCGGTGCAGCAGGCGCGATGCCTCGCCGATGCCGCCGCTGGTGTAGCCGGCGTAGAACACGGGGGTGCTCACCGATTCGCCCGGCGCCAGCGGCCAGGCGAAATCGAACGGATTGAAGCCGCCGGTGACGCGCACCTGATGCAGCACGCCCTGCTCCACGGTGATGCGCCACGAGCCGCTCCAGGCCAGCGCGCCGAACCACACGTCGCCGTGATCCTCGGCCCAGTCGCCGCCGCGCTCGATCGCGAACCACGGGTTGTTCTCGTGGCCGGTGGAACCGCGACGGCTCTCCAGCACGGTGTTGCCGGGTGCGATTGCGCGCGTCTGCAGCTGCCATTCGCCGGCCCAGCGGCCGGTGAGGTAGCGCAGCGAATAATCCTCGCCGCCGGGCAGGTTCCAGCTGGCCGCGGCCACGCTGTCGATCGTCACCGTCTGCTTGGTGTGGTTCTCGATCAAGGCCGAGCGGCCGATGATGCCGGTGGCCGGATCGACCACGTAATGCAGCGTCACATCCAGCGGCTGGCGGATGTCGCGCAGGTGCACGTCCAGCGTGTCGCCCTTGATCCGGTGTGACACGTAGCGCAGCACCAGGTCGCGATTGCCGTCGGCGTAGCGCAGTTTCAGGTCCGGCTCCACGTACATGGAACCGCCCCAGCCAGCGTATTCCTGCAGGCTGGTGCTGGTCGGCGGATCGAACGATACGTTGCCTTCGTTGGTATGCGCCGCGGGCAACGCGTCACTCGTCGCCAGCCGCGCGCCCCAGTACAGCGTCTGCAACTGCTCGTTTTCGTTGACGCCGAACGCGTAGGACAGCGCATCGGTATCGATGCGGAATACCCGCGTGGTCGCGTCGTAGCGGATGGTCTGCGCCTGCACCACGGCGGCCACGCCCATCAATACGCACGCCAGCAGCAGCCGTCGTGTCGCGCACCACGGGAGAGAGAAGGCGGCGGCTGGATTCATGGTTGTTCCCCCTTCGGATCGCCACGGAAGATGCCGCGGCCACCCGTAGCAAAATACACGCGGCCGAACACGCGCGGGTCGCCGGTGACGTAACCCACCTCGCCGTACTGGTGCGTGTCGTCATTGATGCGCTGCCACTGCGTGCCGCCATCGACCGAGCGGAATAGGCCACGCTGGCCCGCGATGGCGCCGGCCAGGAACAGTGTTGCTTCGCTGCGCCCCGGCGCGCTCTTGCCGAAGCCCAGCGACACCGCGCTGTCGATGCCGTAGCTTTGCCGCAACACGCGGCCGTCATCACGGCCACGGATCACGCCGCCGCGCGCGCTGACCGCCACCAGCTCGCCGGCCTGCCCCGGCACCGCGTAGACCACCGCATTGGTGGGCCGACGCGGCGCCTGGTATGGCTGCTTCACCGCATCGCCGAAAGCACCGCCGATCGCGGTGAAATGCAGCCCGCCATCGTGGCTGGCGAACAGCGTGCCGGTGGCGATGTCCTGTGCATAGAAACGCTGCGCATCGACGCGATCGGCCAGCGCCCGCGCCGCTTTCGGCAAGCCCGTCGCCGCCTGCCAATGCTTGCCCCAGTCGCGGGTGACGTACGCGTCGCCCGCATCCAGTGGAAACCACACCGCGCTGCGGCCATCGGCGGCCACGGCCACTGTGCCTTCGCCCTTGCCGCCCGGCTCGCTGGCAAACGCCTGCCAGCTCTTGGCGCCATCCAGCGAATACGCCGCGCGTACCGCGTCGAGCGGCCCGCGGATGCGGCCCGTGCGTACCACCACGCGCGGCGCGTTGCCGGCCACATCGATGCTGTAGCCGTTGGCGTAGCGCGGCGGCGCGGCGAACTGCAGCGGCGCCACGTCGAGATCGTCATGCCGGAAGCCATCGAGGTCGCCCACCGCGCTCAGCAGATGCGCGCCCTCCGCCGGGCTGGCCAGTCCGAGCGGCACGGTTTCCTCCAGGTTGGTGTCCTGGAACCACCAGTCCACCGTGCCGCCGTGGTCGAACGCACGCATGTTGCGCGAGGCCCACACGCCGTAGCCGGTGACGAACATCACGTGGTCGGGATCGAACGGATCGATCACCAGGCTGCTCATCCAGTGCGGGTGATGGTCGGCGGTCCAGCGCGCATTCGAATGGTCGAACGCGGAGCGCGGAAACACCGGCTGCCAGTGCTGGCCGCCATCGGTGCTGCGATAGATCTCGTCGTACGGCGTGTAATGGCAGAACGTGCTGGCCATCAGGATGCGCGGATCGTGCGCGTCCACCGTGATGTCGCCCCAGCCGAAGCCGCTGGGTTTGCCGTTGCGCGGGATCGGCGTGATGTCGGTCCAGCGGCCGTCGGCGGGGGTGAATTTCCACACCGCGCCGTCGTTCATGTCGTCCGGGCCGGGCTCGTCGCCGTAGGTCAGGTAGTAGCTGCCGTCCGGACTGCGGCGCATGTGCGTGGGTCGCAAACCGGTCGGCTGGCCCGGTACCGCCTGCCAGCTCGCGCCGCCATCGGTGGAGCGGAACAGGCTGGTTTCGCGGGTGGAAACGCCCGCATACAGCACTGGGGTGGGCTGGCCGGTTTTGCCGCTGGCCGGCTCGAACACCACGAACACGATGCCGATCGGCTGGCGTCGCCATTGGTTTTTTGCGGTGGAGGCGAACGAGGTCGCCACCGCGGGAAACGCGTCGACGCGCGCCCAGTGCGCCGCGTGGTCGTCACTGCGCCACAGGCCCGCATCGCGCGAGCCGAAGAAAAGAATGCGGCCATCGTGCGGGTCAACGGCGAGTCGCTCGCCATTGCCGCGGGCCAGTTCATTGCCGCCCAGCTTGAACGGCAGGTCGACGCGCTGGAACGTGGCGCCACGATCGTGCGAGCGCAAAATCGCGCCGTTGCCGGCAGCCTCGGTCGTATAGGTGCCGGCGGCCAGGTAGATCCAGCCGGTGTCGTGCGGATCCACCGCCATGCTTTCGATGCCGGTGAGGTTGGCGTCGTCGGCACCCAGCCAGTCGGTCAGCGGCACCCACTTTTTCGCCACATCGTCCCAGCGGTACGCGCCACCGACATCGGTGCGTGCGTAATACAAGCCTTTTTCGGCGGGATGAAAAACCAGGCCGCTGACGTAACCGCCACCACCGATGCGCACGCTTTGCCAGTCGTAATGCACGTCTTGCGCGACAGCGGTCAGCGGCAACCACAAGCCGCAGACCAACAGGCAGGCAACACGCCGAAGGCGCGACAGCAGGGTGGAAGGACGATCGGGTCGGTACTGGCTCATCATCGCGTCCTGTAGAAAAAGGTGCCGACAACCCGGGAAGGGGTACGGATTGCCGACACCGTGGAGCAACGGATCAGAAACTGAACTGTGCCTTCAGGCTGAACATGCGGTCGTTGATCTGCACGTCGCGCGGGCGCGTATCCACACCGAAGATCGTGGCGCGCTTGGTGTTGGTCAGGTTCACCGCCGCGGCGGTCAGCGAGAACAGGTCCGAGAAGTGATACGTCACCGACGCGTCGACCTGGCCATAGGCCTTGTCGTAGATCGGCAGATCACCGGTACCGTTGCCGCGCGTGGTGACCACCCACTGGCTGCGCCAGTTGTAGGCAACGCGGGCGGAAATCGGGCCCTTCTCGTACATCGCCACCAGGTTGTAGCTGTTCTTCGACAGGCCTTCCAACGGCACCTGCAGCGGGTTGCCGTCGGTGTCCATCGCATCCGGGCTGGGTGCCTTGCTGTAGACGTAGGTGTAGTTGACCTGCATGCCCAGTCCGTCGAATAGCTCGGGCAGGAAGTCGAAGAAGGTCTGGTAGCCCGCCTCGGCACCCTTGATCACGCCGTTCTCGCCATTGACCAGACGGGTGATGTCGTAATCATGCATTTTGCCCAACTGATCGGGATGCGGCTCGTTGACCGAGGTGCTCTGCACGAAGCCGTCCACCGCCTTGTAGAACAGCGCGCCGTACAACATCTGGTTGGGCGAGATGTACCACTCCAGCGAGGTGTCGTACTGCTTGGCCGTCATCGGTTTCAGGTAGGGGTTGCCGCCGGCGTTGCCGGTGTAGGCATTCGCGCCGGTATCCGCGTTCGGGGTGCTCAGGGTCAGCATCGGATTGAGCTGGTCGAAGCTGGGCCGCGACAAGCCCTTCGACGCGGCGAAGCGCCACTGCAAGGTGTCGGTGAGGTGGGCCGTGACGTTGAGGCTGGGCAGGTAGGAGTTGTACGAGTTGTCGACGCTGAGCGGCAACACGGCACCGGTCGAATCGGTCATCACGCCGTGCGTGCTGACATTCGTACGCACCGC
>DATJCF010000269.1:0-4102 GCA_035514935.1 Rhodanobacter sp.
GATCTCGCTGGCCAGCGCGCTGTCGCTGCTGGTGTGGTTTGCGTACGCGCCGCAATGCATGTCGACGCTGGCGGTGATCCGCCGTGAAACCGATTCCTGGCGCAACGTGGCCATCTCGTTCGGCTACATGTTCGTGCTGGCTTACGCGGCGTCGTTCATCGTTTACCAGGTAGCGAGTGCGCTGGCATGAGCATGGGGCTGCAATACGTGATCGTGGGGCTGATCGTGCTGGCCAGCGTGTTCATTGTATTGCGCAAGCTGGCGCCCAAGCTCACCAGCCGCTGGCTCGCGGCGGGATCCATCCGCTTCAACCAGAAAGATCGGCCGGCCTGGGTACGTGCGTTCGGGCGCCGCTTGAAGCCGAAGGAAGCCACCGGCGATTGCAGTGACGGTTGCGCCACCTGCGGCGCCTGCGGGTCGAAGCCGCCAGCCGGCGCGCAGGTCGAGCCGCAGCCGCTGGAATTCAGGCCGCGGCGCTAGGTATTCCGGCTGAAAATCGAGCCCGTCTTTCCGGTGCACCGCATTCCGCTTGAGCCTGTTTGTGAGAATGATTATCATTATCTAATCAAGGCCGTCGGACATCGTCGTGAAATACACAGGATCCATCGCGTTTGGGGTGTTGCTGTCGATCGCCACCTCGGGGCTTGCCGTGGCGGCCGAGTCACAGGATTACACCCTGGTGCTGCAGGACCACCGCTATCAGCCCACGGAATTGCATATTCCGGCCGACACGCGGGTGAAGCTGGAAGTGATCAACAAGGATCCCTCGCCGGAAGAATTCGAGAGCAATGATTTTCCGGCCGAGAAAATCGTGATGCCGAAAAGCAGCGCCACGCTTTTCGTGGGGCCGTTGAAAGCCGGCCGCTACCATTTTTATGGTGACTTCCATCAGCCCACCGCGCAGGGCACGTTGATCGTGGAGTAGGCCGCATGTGGGCGATTGCATTGCTGGTTTTTCGCGAGGTGCTGGAAGCGGCGCTGATCGTCAGCGTGGTTGCCGCGGCTACTCGCGGCGTGCGTCAGCGCGGTTTGTTCATCGGCGGCGGCATAGTTTTGGGCGTGGCCGGCGCGGCGCTCGTCGCCTGGTCGGCTGACTGGCTCGCGGCTGCGGTGAGTGGTGCGGGTCAGGAGGTTTTCAACGCGGGCGTGCTGCTGGCGGCGGTGTTGATGATCGGCTGGCACGTGGTGTGGATGTCCGGCCATGGCCGCGAGCTGAGCCGGCAGATGCAGGCCATGGGCAGTGCCGTGAAAGCGGGTGCCAGTTCGATGGTGATGCTGTTGGCGGTGGTGGCGTTGGCAGTGCTGCGCGAGGGCTCGGAGATCGTGCTGTTCCTGTTCGGCATGCGCGCCGGTGGTGCGGATCACTTGTGGGCAGGCTTGTCGGTCGGTGTGGTTGCCGGCGCCGCCCTGGGCTACGCGTTGTACGCCGGATTGCTGCGCATTCCCTTGCGGCATTTCTTCAGCGCCACCAACGCGATGCTGGTGTTGCTGGCCGCGGGCCTGGCATCCACGGCGGCGCGCTACCTGATCCAGGCGAACATCGTGCCGGCCTTGGGATACCGGTTGTGGGACAGCTCGTGGTTGCTCGCCAACGGCTCGTTGCCGGGGCAGGCGGCGCACGTTCTGGTGGGTTACGACGCGCAACCGGCTGGCATGCAGATGCTGTTTTTCGCGGCGACCTTGCTGCTGCTCTGGTCCGGTGCGCGGTGGGCGCGTGGGCATGCTGGTGCAGCGGTCGCAAAGCGCGCGCTGCCGGACGGCCTGGGCCAACCCGCGCAGTAGCTGTCGTCGGCCACCGCGCCTGCTCGCGACTTACATCCGGAACACGCCGTAGCGCTGCGGTTCGATCGGCGCGTTCATCGAGGCGGAGATCGCCAGACCCAGTACGCGACGGGTGTCGGCCGGATCAATGATGCCGTCATCCCACAGCCGCGCGCTGGCGTAATAGGGATGGCCTTGCCGCTCGTACTGCTCGCGGATCGGCGCCTTGAATGCCTCTTCCTCGGTGGCCGGCCATTCGCCGCCACGCGCCTCGATGCCGTCGCGCTTGACCGTGGCCAGCACCGACGCCGCCTGCTCGCCACCCATCACCGAGATGCGCGCGTTCGGCCATGTCCACAGGAAACGTGCGCCGAACGCGCGGCCGCACATGGCGTAATTGCCGGCGCCAAAGCTGCCACCGATCACCACCGTGAATTTCGGCACGTGCGAGCAGGCCACGGCGGTGACCATCTTGGCGCCGTCCTTGGCGATGCCGGCCTGTTCGTATTTCTTGCCGACCATGAAACCGGTGATGTTCTGCAGGAACACCAGCGGCACGTTGCGCTGGTTGCACAGCTCGATGAAGTGCGCGCCCTTGAGCGCGCTTTCGGCGAACAGGATGCCGTTGTTGGCGATGATGCCCACCGGATAGCCGTGGATATGCGCGAAGCCGCAAACCAGGGTCTTGCCGTAGCGAGCCTTGAATTCATGCAACTCGGAGCCGTCGACGATGCGCGCGATCACTTCGCGGATGTCGAACGGGCGCCGGGTATCTTCCGGAATCACGCCGTAGAGCTCTTCGGCGGGATATTTCGGCTCAACCGGCGCCCGAAGCGCCAACGGCATGGACTTGACCCGGTTGAGGCTGGCGACGATGTCGCGGGCGATCGACAACGCATGCGCGTCGTTCTCTGCGTAATGGTCGGCCACGCCGGAGATGGACGTATGGACGTCCGCACCACCCAGGGTCTGCGCATCCACCACTTCGCCGGTGGCCGCTTTCACCAGCGGCGGACCGCCCAGGAAGATGGTGCCTTCATCGCGCACGATGATGGTTTCGTCGCTCATCGCCGGCACGTAGGCGCCGCCGGCCGTGCACGAGCCCATCACCACGGCGATCTGCGGGATGTTCAATGACGACATCCGCGCCTGGTTGTAGAAGATGCGGCCGAAATGCTCCTTGTCGGGAAACACTTCGTCCTGCAATGGCAAAAAAGCGCCGCCGGAATCGACCAGGTAGACGCAGGGCAGGCGATTTTCCAGCGCCACTTCCTGCGCCCGCAGATGTTTTTTGACCGTCATCGGGAAATAGGTACCGCCCTTGACGGTGGCGTCGTTGGCGACCACGACCACTTCCAGCCCGTTGACGCGACCGATGCCGGTGATCAGCCCCGCTGCCGGCGCTGCGTCGTCGTACATGCCGTGGGCGGCCAGTGGCGACAGTTCGAGGAACGGCGAACCCGTGTCGAGCAGGGCGCGGATCCGCTCGCGTGGCAGCAGCTTGCCGCGCGCGGTGTGCTTGTCGCGGGCCTTTTCGCCACCACCGTTGCCCGCGCGGGCCAGTTGGTCGCGCAGGTCGTTCACCAGTGCTTGCAGGCGCGCATGGGCTGCCTGGTAATCAGGGGAACGAAGATCGATCTGCGAGGCGATGACACTCATGCTGACGGGTCCATGGATTTTGCCAGGTACTGGCGTGGTCGATCCCCGATGATAGCCGTGGTGGTGTTTTCAACCAATTGACTCACTCATCGTTTCGACCGGTGGCGCACGCCGAATGACGGGC
Organism: Rhodanobacter sp.; assembly: GCA_035514935.1. Lineage (GTDB taxonomy): Bacteria > Pseudomonadota > Gammaproteobacteria > Xanthomonadales > Rhodanobacteraceae > Rhodanobacter. The sequence goes on from DATJCF010000269.1 coordinate 3,545, forward strand.
AAAAAAAACGGCCGCACAAGGCGGCCGTTTTTTTGGAAACCAGCCAGGGATCAATTACCCTTCTTGGCGTCTTCTGCAGCGTCTTTCGCGGTGGTGGCAGCGTCTTTCGCAGCGTCAGCAGCCTTGTCGGCCTGGTCGGCAGCGTTCGAAGCGGCGTCCTTCGCCTGGTCAGCAACATTGCCGGCCGCGGTGGAAGCAGCGCTGGCAGCCTGCTGGGCCTGCGCAGCCGCCTGACCGGCAGCGTCAGCCGCGGTGTTGGCCTGATCAGCAGCCTGCACCGCTTCCGTGGTCGGAGCCTGCGCAGCAGCCTGCTGTGCGGTATCAGCAGCCTGCTGAGCCGTATCAGCGGACTTCTGGGCGTCCTGCGCGGAATCCTGCGCGCCGTTGCTGCATGCCGCCAACAGCGCGACGAGCGCGGAGGCGAGTAGGGTACGCGTAAACTTCATGGTGGATCTCCTTTGCCGTGGAATGCCGTTTGGCCGTGTATTAATAGCGCTTTCGTCGAACCTGCGCCACATTTTTATAGCAACGCTTCAGTGCACATTAAAAACCGGTTTA
>DATJCF010000270.1:0-6264 GCA_035514935.1 Rhodanobacter sp.
TACGGCTGTTTCCGCTTCGCGGTGGAATTCGTGCGCGTGCCCCATCCGCAGTTGGGCTACCTGTTCGGTACGTCGTGGGTGACGATGGGGCAGATGCAGTCGCTGCCGTTGATCGTGATCGGCGTGGCGCTGATCGCGATGTCGCGCCGGGCGCCAACGCTGCCGCTGGCAAACGCCTAACCGCGGTTTGCCAGGCCTGCAGGGTTTGTGGGAGCGACTGAAGTCGCTCCCACATACAGGGGGCCGTCAGAAATTGCGGTCGCCGCCCAGGATGTCGCCCAAGCCGCCGAGGATCGAACCTTCCCCACGGCGTTGACCGCCACCCTGCGGCGCCGCCGCCAGCATGCGTCCGGCCATGCGCGAGAACGGCAACGATTGCAGCCATACCGTGCCCGGGCCGGTCAGCGTAGCCAGGAACATGCCCTCGCCACCGAACAGCATGCTCTTGATGCCGCCCACCGGATGGACGTCCATGCTGACGTCGTCATGGAACGCCACCACGCAGCCGGTATCCACATCCAGCCGCTCGCCCGCCGCCAGTTCGCGCTGCATCACGGTGCCGCCGGCGTGCACGAAAACCCAGCCGTCGCCTTCGAGCTTCTGCATGATGAAACCCTCGCCGCCGAACAGGCCGGTGAGGATCTTGCGCTGGAAGAAGATGCCCAACTGCACGCCGCGGGCGCCGGCCAGGAAGGCGTCCTTCTGGCAGATCAGCCGGCCGCCGTGGTCGGACAGCTTCATCGCCATCACGGTGCCGGGGTAGGGCGCGGCGAACGCCACCCTGGCCTTGCCCTGGCCGCGATGGGTGAACACGGTGGTGAACAGGCTTTCGCCGGTGACCACGCGCTTGCCGGCGGAGAGCAGCTTGTCCATCAGGCCACCGCCGGACTGGCCGCTGCTGGCGCCGTCGCCGAACACGGTATCCATCTGCACCGCCGACTCCTTGTACATCAGCGCGCCGGCCTCGGCGATGGCGCTTTCGCCGGGGTCGAGCTCGATCTCCACGAACTGCATGTCGGTGCCCACGATGCGGTAGTCGATCTCGTCCGCGCGGCTGCCGTTCATGGATGGCGGCATCGGCGGTGGCACCAGCGTGGCTTCGTCGGCCAGCGCAGCTACGCCGCGGATCGGTTTCCATTCGGCAAAACCCTCGCTCCAGCAGTAGCCGTCGGGCTGGCGCCGGGCCTGTGCCTTCGCCGCGGTATCGTCGAACGGGCCCAGCCGCTCGGTGTTCTTGCCGTAACTGAAGTACCACTGCGCCATGGCGTCGCTCTCGTCGTTGGAAAAGCCCGAGTCTAAGCCCCCGTCCGGACCGTGCGGGAACGGCGCGGGTCGGTCGCGGCGGTTCGCGTAAGGGGCGCCGCCACATATACTTGGCGGATGCGCGCCTATCTCGACCTGCTCCGCCACGTCCTCGACCATGGCACCGAAAAAAGTGATCGCACCGGCACCGGCACCCGCAGCGTGTTCGGCTGGCAGATGCGCTTCAACCTGGCGGAAGGCTTTCCGCTGGTCACCACCAAGAAGCTGCACCTTAAATCGATCGTGCACGAGCTGATCTGGTTTCTGCGTGGCGACACGAATATCGGCTATCTGAAAGAGCACGGCGTGCGCATCTGGGATGAGTGGGCCGACGCCGAGGGCAATCTGGGGCCGGTCTATGGCCAGCAATGGCGGGCGTGGCCGACCGCCGACGGCGAGGCGGTGGACCAGATCCGCTGGGTGGTCGACGAGATTCGCCGCAACCCCGATTCGCGCCGGCTGATTGTCAGCGCCTGGAACGTGGGCGAGCTGCCGAAAATGGCCTTGATGCCCTGCCACACGCTGTTCCAGTTCTACGTGGCCGACGGCAAGCTCAGCTGCCAGTTGTACCAGCGCTCGGGCGACATCTTCCTGGGCGTGCCGTTCAACATCGCCAGCTACGCCTTGCTCACCCACATGGTGGCGCAGGTGTGCGGCCTGCAGGTGGGCGACTTCATCCATACGCTGGGCGACGCGCACCTGTACAACAACCACCTCGAACAGGCGCGCCTGCAGCTGACGCGCGAGCCGCTGGCGCTGCCGCGGCTGGCGTTGAACCCCGCCGTGCGCGAGCTGGGCGCGTTCCGTTACGAAGACATCGTCATCGAGGATTACGTGTCGCATCCGGCGATCAAGGCGCCGGTGGCGGTATAGCGATCCGATGCGGCGCGCGGCGTCACCGGGACCGTGTTCATCGCTAGAATGGTGATGCCGCTCGTGCCCGCCGCAGGCTCCTGCCCGATCACCAAACTTTTGCATCCTGGAGTTTTTTCATGGCCATATCGCTGATTGCGGCACTCGACGAGAACTTTGCCATTGGTCGCAACGGCCAGTTGCCCTGGCACCTGCCGGACGACCTGCGCTGGTTCAAGCAGCTGACCGTCGGCAAGCATGTGTTGATGGGTTACAACACGGCCGTGTCGATCGGCCGCACCCTGCCGGACCGCACCAACCTGGTGTTGTCGCGCAAGCACGAGGCGCCGTTTCCCGGTCAGATCACCGTGCGCTCGGTGGAAGAGGCGCAGGCGCTTTGCGGCACCGGGTTGATGGTGATCGGCGGCGGCCAGGTCTTTTCCGAAGCGATGTCCAAGGCCAGGCGCATGTACCTCACCTGGGTCGGCGCCGCCATCGATGGCGCCGACGCGTTCTTCCCCGGCGTGCATTTCAGCGAATGGACCGAGGTGTCGCGCGTGCACCACGCTGCGGATGCGGAGCACGCCTACGCCTTCGACATGGTCGAATACCTGCGCAACAGCTGAGCCGGGTCGCCGCCGTGCATGTGGTCGCGGCCGCGCTGATCGACGCCGATGGCCGGTTGCTGCTGGCCCAGCGCCCACCGGGCAAGCACCTGGCCGGCGCCTGGGAATTTCCCGGTGGCAAGCTGGAAGCGGGCGAGACGCCGCTGGCGGCGCTGGCGCGCGAACTCGACGAGGAACTGGGCGTGGCCGTGGAACAGGCCGCGCCGCTGATCCGCATTCCCTGGCGTTACAACCACCGCGAGCTGTTGCTCGATGCCTGGCGTGTCACCCGCTGGCGCGGCGAGCCGCAATCGCTGGAAGGCCAGGCATTGCGGTGGCAGTTGCCGGCCGATGTCGATCCCGCGCAACTGGCGCCCGCCGATCGTCCGTTGTTGCAGGCGCTACGCCTGCCGGCCAGTTACCCGATCACACCGGCCGATGCACCGCTGGCTCAGCGCGACCAATGGCGCGGGCAGTTGGCCGCCGCCATCATGCGTGGCGAACGCTTGCTGCAACTTCGCCTGCCGTTGTGGCCGCGCGCGGCGGTGCGTGAACTGGCAGCGGATTTGTTGCCGCTTGCCGGCCGGCACGGCGCCCAATTGTTGTTGAGCGATGACATCGACGGCGCGCGTGCGCTGGGTATCGGCGTGCATCTGAAAGCGGTGCAGTTGGGTGCGTTGTCGGAGCGACCGCTGCCGTGGCATCAAGTGATCGGCGCGAGTTGCCACGATGTATCGCAACTGGCGCGCGCCGTGGCGCTGGGCGCGGATTTCGCCACGCTGTCGCCGGTGGCTGCGACCGCCAGCCATCCGGGCGCCGCGCCGCTGGGCTGGCCCGCATTCCACGCGCTGGCCGAGGCGGCCGCGTTGCCGGTCTATGCGCTCGGTGGCATGGATCCTTCGCAATGTGCGGCGGCGTGTGTCGCGGGAGCGCAAGGTGTAGCGGGCATTGGCGGGTTTTGGCCGTGAACCTGCAGGAGCGCACCCTGTGCGCGATAGCTCTTCGTCACTTCACGAAAAGCATCGCGCACAGGGTGCGCTCCTACAAGGGCTCGTCGGGCGTCGGTTCGCTCAATTCCTTCAGCAACTGGAAAATCTCGCGGTAGGCGCGCGGCGGCTTGCTGGTGTCGCGTTCGTTGCGGGCCTGGCGGATCAGCGAGCGCAGGTGCTGGCAGTCCAGAACGGGATGCTGCGTGATCAGCGCTGACAGCGCGCCTTCGTCCTCGCCCAGCAACTGCTCGCGCAGCGCTTCCAGCCGGTGCATGGCGGCCTTCTCCTGGCGTTGGCGATCGCGGTTCTCGCCCAGTTCGGCGCGCACCGACTCGAACGCCTCGTCGCCATGCCGACGCATGATCTTGGCCAGGTAGGCCAGTTGCCGCTTGTGCGCAATGTGGGCGGTGATGCGGCGGGTGGTGGCCACTTCATCGCGCACGTCGTCGGGTAGCTGCAGCTTGGCCAGCCGGGTGGGCTGCAGTTCCACCAACTGTCTGGCCAGGGTCAGCGTGGCCAGCGCCTCGCGCCGTTGCTGGGTGCGGCTGGGGCCGTAGTCCTCGTCGGACAGTTCGGTCTGGTTGCGGCTGCGGCTGGGGCTCACGGTGTCATCCTGTAGTGGGTCAGGCGTCGGCCTGTTCGAGGGCGAAGCGCGCCACCGGCGCGCCGTTCACCTCGATGATTTCGCTGAACATCGCGGCCGGTCGTACCCACAGGCCGCGCTCGCCGTAGAGTGCCTGGTAGACAACCAACGGCTCCATCGTCTCGCTGTGGCGGGCGGTGCCCAGCACGCGATACGGCTGGCCCTTGTAGTGGCGGTAGACGCCGGCGACTACAGTCATGGCGGTTTCCTGCTTTCGTCCGGCGCGCTTTTCATTTGGCCGCGTCGACCCCATGTCGGGCAGTCGAGCGGTTGCGAACCGTGCATTCTACCCTCTTCAAATTGCAGGAAACCGATGTGAGCGAAGTTATCAGCCAGGATCGCAGCACCCGCGACAGCAGCCAGCAGGATCTGGACCGCCTGGCCGAACTGGCCGAGGACGTGATCCGCCGCGCCCGTGCCGCCGGCGCCAGCCAGGCCGAGGTGGCCGCCAGCATCGATACCGGCCTGAGCGTGAACGTGCGCCTGGGGGACGTGGAAACGGTGGAGCACACGCGCGACCGCGGCTTCGGGCTCACCGTGTATTTCGGCCAGCGCAAGGGCTCGGCCAGCACCGCCGACCTGCATCCCGATTCGCTGCAGGCCACGCTGGACCAGGCCTGCGCCATCGCGCGCTATACCGAGGAGGATCCCGCCGCCGGCCTGGCCGATCCCGCGCGCATGGCTGATGCCTTTCCCGACCTGGATACGTGGCATCCGTGGGATATCGATACCGCGCAGGCGATCGAACTGGGCATCGCGATCGAGGAAGCGGGCCGCGCCCACGCCGGCATCACCAACTCCGACGGCGCCGGCGTGCAGGCCGGGCAGGGGCTTTCGGTGTACGCCAACTCGCATGGTTTCGTGGGGCGCGAGCGCGGCACCCGGCATTCGCTGTCGTTGTCGCTGATCGCCGGCGACGACGATGGCATGCAGCGCGACTACTGGTACGACAGCGTGCGCGCGGCCGGCGATTTCATCAGCGCCAAGGCGCTGGGCGACAAAGCCGCCGAACGCACGCTGGCGCGGCTGGGCGCGCGCAGCCTGTCCACGCGGCAATGCCCGGTGCTGTTCGCGCCGGAGCTGGCGCGCGGGCTGATCGGTCACCTGCTGAGTGCGGTGAGCGGTGGCGCGTTGTATCGCCAGGCCAGCTTCCTGCTCGACCACGTGGGCAAGCCGGTGATGCCATCCTGGCTCAACATCAACGAGCGGCCGCGGCTGCCGCGTGGTCAGGGTTCGGCCAATTTCGACGCCGAAGGCGTGGCCACGCGTGACAGCGCGCTGGTTGAAGGCGGCGTGCTGGCGCGCTACGTGCTGGGCAGCTATTCGGCGCGCAAGCTGGGGCTGGCCTCCACCGGCAACGCCGGCGGCATCCACAACCTGGTAGTGGAGCCGGGCAGTGTCGACCAGTCGCGCCATGATTTCGCCGGCATGCTGCAGCGCCTGGGCACCGGTCTGCTGGTGACCGAGGTAATGGGCCAGGGCGTGTCCACGATCACCGGTGACTATTCGCGCGGCGCGGCCGGTTTCTGGGTCGAGAACGGGGTGATCGCCTACCCGGTGGAGGAGATCACCATCGCCGCGAATCTGCGCGACATGTTCGCCGGCATCGTGGCCGTGGGTACGGATGTGGATCCGCGCTCGCACATCCTCACCGGCTCGATCCTGGTCGACAGGATGACGGTGGCGGGGGAATAGGCCAAATGGTCTGCGTCGTGCATCGGGACATCGCTGCACAGCCGTTCAAGGCTTGCTAGCATTCGTGGCACCGGCAACTGGCCGGCGCTGTCGACGCCAAGGAGATGCGCAATGAGCGTTCCACCCGAGTCCGTCATACCCCCGCCGCCCAACGATCCACCACCGCCCGGCGAGCCAC
>DATJCF010000271.1:0-4551 GCA_035514935.1 Rhodanobacter sp.
GATGGTGGGCGAGAAACTGGCGCGGCTGTATCACCGCGACCGCGCCCGCTGGCGCGACGTGCGGGTGCATGAATCGCTGACCTGGGACGGGCCGCAGGCATCGTTCAAGGCGCCGTTCGAGCACGAGAACAACCCCACCCTGGTGCACAAGGGCCTGAAGGTGCTGCGCTACGCGGAGCTGAAGGCGCGCGACTGGCAACAGAAGGGCCGCAAGCCGCGGATGTGGGATTGCGCGCTGGTGTTCGCCACCACCTTCTTCAAGGATTACGTGCTGCGCCTGGCCATGTTCGACGGCTGGCGCGGTTTTGCGGTTTCCCAGACCAACGCCAGCTACGCGGTCTACAAGCGCATGCGCTATTACGAGATGTGCCGCAACCCGGCGTCGGTGGCGATGGCGGGCGAGGTGCTGATCCGCCACGGGCTGGACCGCTAGCAATCGCCGCCGATCACCGCACACGAGGACGCGCCCGCGACGAGCCCGCCGGTACGATCTGCGGCGCCGGCCACGTTGCCGCGATGCGGCGCAGGCTAGAATCGGCTGCCTCTCCACCATGAGCTTTCCCGTGCCCGTCAACGCCTACAGCCGTCTCGAAAACCTGCGCGCCATGTGGTCGTGGCTGCTGTTGTGGACCGTGGTGGCGCTGCTGGCCATTTTTTCGCACGGACCGATGCCGCTGTACTCCACCCGAACGCTGGCGGTGGCATGGGAGATGTTCAACCAGGGCCACTGGCTGGTGCCGTACATCAACGGCGAGCCGTACAGCGAGAAGGCGCCGCTGCTGTTCTGGCTGATCCAGGGCGGCTGGTTCGTGTTCGGCGTCAACGATGTCTGGCCGCGGGTGCTGGAGGTTCTGTTCGGCGCCACGCAACTGGTGCTGGTATCGACCCTGGCGCAGCGGCTGTTTCCGAACCGTCCGTGGATGGCCAAGGCGGCGCCGTGGATGCTGCTGGCGCTGGGCTACGCGTTCCTGTTCGGCCTGCAGATCATGTACGACGTGCTGCTGGCGGTGTGGACGCTGGCGGCGCTGCTGTGCCTGACGCCGAAGACGCGCCGGGCCGAGCCGCGCTGGCTGCTGTTCGGCATCTGCATCGGGCTGGGCCTGCTGACCAAGGGTCCGGTGATGCTGCTGCACGTGGTGTTTCCGTGGTTGCTGGGTCCGTTGTGGAACGACTGGGCGCGTCAGCACCAGCTGCGCTGGTACGGGCGCGGCGTGCTTTCGCTGCTGCTGGGTGCGGTGATGTTGCTGGCGTGGGCGCTGCCGGCCGGGTTCGCCGGTGGCGAAGCTTATCGGCAACGGCTGTTTTTCACGCAGACGGCCGGCCGCGTCGTCGATGCACTGTCCAAGGGCAAGGATCTGCAGAACCACGCCCAGCCGGTGTGGTGGTACCTGCTGTGGCTGCCGGCCCTGCTGTTTCCGTTCAGCGGCTGGCCTCGTGCGCCGGTGGCGGTAGTGGCGACCTTGCTGCGCCGGCCATGGGAACGCGGCATCAAGCCCGCGCTGTGGCTTTCGTTGCTGGCGCTGGTAGGGTTGCTGGTATTGGCAGTGATTCCCGGCGCCTCGCCGTGGCTGGCGAAACTGCTGGTGTGCCTGCTGCTGGTGCCGCTGTCGGTGGTGCTGCTGCGACGGCCGCTGGAGCCGGGCCTGCGCTTCGCGCTCTGCTGGCTGTTGCCCGGCTTCCTCGTGTTTTCACTGATCAGCGGCAAGCAGCTTTACTACCTGCTGCCGGAGTTGGCCGGCGCGGTGCTGCTGATCGCCGGCTGCATTGCCGTGCTGCGCGAGCGCCATCCCGTGCTGGCCAGCCACGGCTGGCTGGGCACCTGGCCGCTGGGCGTGGGGGGCATCGTGTTCGCGCTGCTGCTGTTCGCCATGCCGCCGCTGGTGGCCGGCCATGTGCTGACCGGTGAATGGGCCAGCGACGCGGCGCCGTACAGCCGCTACTTCAGCGTGATCTTCCTGTTGCTGGGCGGGCTGTTGCTGCTGCGCGGTCGCGGCGAATTGCGCCGCCTGGCGTTCGCCGGGCTGATTGGCGTGCTGTCGCTCAATACGCTGTTCACGCTGGCCCTGTGGAAGAACTACGACATCCGCCCCGCGGCGCGCCTGCTCGGCGCCGTCGAACAGGCGCATCGACCGATCGGCTACCTGGGCAATTACGCCGGCGAGTTCCACTTCGCCGGACGGCTGACCCAACCCATCACCGAGTTGTACGGTGACCAGGCGCTGCTGGACTTTGCCCGCGACCACCCGGACGCCGTGGTGGTGACGCATCCGGACGCGCTCGACCCGAACGACCTGCGCTACGCCTTGCTGGTGCAGCCGTTCCGCTCATCGTGGCTTGCGGTGTGGCCGGCCCAGTCGCTGGCCGACCTGCGCGAAGGCCACACGCCGCCCGAGCCCAGCCGGCCCACCCAGGTCTATCCGGCCGACGATCGGCGTTACCGGCTGCAACCGTGAGTGCGCCGCTGATCGCCAGCCTGCGTCAGCAATGCGGGGGGCCGCGGGACGGCGCGCTGCTGCGTTTCTCGCTGGGCACCGCACTGCTGAACGACGGTGACGCGGTCGCCGCGATCGAGGAATTGCGGCGCGCGGTGGCGTTCGACCCGAACTACTCCGCGGCATGGAAAGCGCTGGGCAAGGCCTGCCTCGCCGCCGGCCAGGAACCGGCCGCCGCCGAGGCATGGCGCAGCGGCATGGCGGCCGCGGCGCAGCGCGGCGACAAGCAGGCGGAGAAGGAAATGGCGGTGTTTCTGCGCCGGTTGGGCTGAGCCTCAACCCGCGTCGTAAGGGCTGGCCCAGCCGTGGCCCGAGAAGCGCTTGTACTGCCACTGATACTGCGCAAAGGCCTGCTCGACGCAGGTTTCCACGCCCCGATTGAGCGCGTTGCAGGCCACCAGCGGGTCCGCGTCATCCAGGTGCGGAGGCGCCGGCTGGATATGAATGCGATAGCCCTCACCCCGCGGCAAGCGCTCCGCAAACGCGAACAGCACGGTGGCGCCGGTGCGCGCAGCCAACCGCGGCAGCAACACCATCGTCAGCGCGTCGCGACCGAAGAACGGCACCGCCTGCCCCTCGCCCGCCCGCGGCTTCTGGTCGGGCAGGATGCCCACCGTGCCGCCCGCGGCCAGTCGCTTGTACAGCGCACGCACACCCGCACCATCGGCGCGCACCTGCTCGGGTGCCAGCGCGCCGCGCACCTTGCGCAGCAGCGCCTCGATCGCCGCGATCCGCGGCGGACGGTAGAGAATGGCCAGCGGCATCTTGCTGCCCAGCCAGTAATTGAGCAGCTCCCAGCAGCCCAGGTGCGGCGCGGCGATGATCACTCCCTTGCCCGCCGCCAATGCGTCGTCGAGCAACGCCTCGCCACGCACCTCGCGGATCAGGCCCAGCGAACGCTGCGCGCCGCTGCCCCAGATCTTGATGATCTCGGTCACCGACTTGCCGCTCTCCATCATCACGTCGCGCAGCAGTGCCGCCTGTGTCGCGTCATCCAGTTGCGGCCGCGCGATGCGCAGGTTCACGGCGGTGTTGTGCGCCATGCGGCCGCCACGCCACAACAGCAGCCGACCCAGCAGCGCACCGGCGCCGTGCAATAACCGCAACGGCAGCAGCGCGAGCAAACGCAGCACGAGATAGAGAAGGTAGACGTCAGGACGCATCCGCGAAGTTTACGTGAGGCCGTCGAAGAATCCTTCCGCCGGGATGGCACCGGTATCAGCCGACAGTCTTCCGCCAACCCCGTTGGCGCCGTAAGCTGTGCGCTTCCCGCTACGCCGAGCCCTCATGATTGCCCTGATCCAGCGCGTCCTGTCCGCCGAAGTCGAGGTCGAGCAGGACTGCGTTGGCGCCATCGGGCCCGGCCTGCTGGCGCTGGTGGCGGTGCAGCCGGACGACGGCGAGGTCCAGGCGCGGCGGATGCTGGAACGACTGCTCGGCTACCGCGTCTTCGCCGACGACGCCGGCCGCATGAATCGCTCGCTGACCGATACCGGTGGCGGCCTGTTGCTGGTCAGCCAGTTCACCCTGGCGGCCGACACCCGCTCCGGCATGCGCCCAAGTTTCACTTCCGCCGCGTCACCGGAACACGCCCGGCACTGGTTCGACCGGCTGCTGGAGCTGGCGCGCGCCGCGCACCCGGGGGTGGAAACCGGCCGCTTCGGTGCCCATATGGTGATCCGGCTGGTCAACGATGGTCCGGTGACGTTCCGGCTCGATACCGGCTGATGCGTGGCCTGCACCCTGCACCGGAAAACCACGCAAGGCCCCGATCTGGCGCGCTTTTTGCGTGGTCCATCCAGACGCTTTCTCACTTGCAAACTGGTCAAAAAAGCAGCATATCGCTATAATGTCCGGTTCTTGAACCCCGCGGTGGTCGGTTAATGAATAGCAAAGCTCCCCACGAGCAACAGTCGGAAATCAAAGCGCTCATCTCCAAGGGTCTGGAGCAGGGTTATTTGACGTACGCCGAGATCAACGACCACCTGCCCGACGACGTCGTCGACCCGGAGCAGATCGAAGACATCATGGCGGTGCTCAAGGGCGTCGGCATTGAAGT
>DATJCF010000272.1:0-3505 GCA_035514935.1 Rhodanobacter sp.
ATCGCGTCGGACACCATCGTGGTGGCCTTGGCTTCGGCCTCGGCCGAACGCTCGCGCGCCTCGGCGTTGCGGAACGCGGCCTCCTTCTCGCCCTCGGCCGCCAGGATCACCGACTGCTTCTCGCCTTCGGCCTTGAGGATCGCCGCCTGGCGAAAACCCTCGGCGTCGAGGATGTTGGCGCGCTTCTCGCGCTCGGCCTTCATCTGCCGCGCCATCGCGTCGATCAGGTCGCGCGGCGGTGCAATGTCCTTGATCTCGATGCGGTTGACCTTCACGCCCCACGGATGGGTGGCCTCGTCCACCACGCGCAGCAGCTTGGCGTTGATGGCATCGCGCTGGCTCAGGCTCTCGTCCAGATCCATCGAGCCCAGCACGGTGCGGATGTTGGTCATGATCAGCGCCAGCGTGGCCTGCTCCAGGTTGGAGACTTCGTACGCCGCCTTGGACGCGTCCAGCACCTGGTAGAACACCACGCCGTCCACGCCGACCACCGCGTTGTCCTTGGTGATGACGTCCTGCGAGGGCACGTCCAGCACCTGTTCCATCATGTTGATCTTGCGTCCGACCGCCTGGTAGATCGGGATCAGGAAATGCAGCCCCGGGGTCAGCGTGCGGGTGTATTTGCCGAAGGTTTCGACCGTCCATTCGAAACCTTGCGGCACGATGCGCACCAGCTTGACCACGCCGACCACCACCAGAAAAACAATGACCAACGCGAGTAGTTGTCCCAATCCCATGACCTGCTCCGTATCCCGAAAGAAGCCTTGAGTATAGGCGAGCGCGATGGACCCGCGGCGGCTATCTCGGCGTGGTCTGCGGCAGCACCAAGGTCACCCGCAAACCGCCGCCTTCGCGGTTGGCCAGCAGCACCCGGCCGCCATGTGCCTCGGTGATCTCGCGCGCCAGCGCCAGCCCCAAACCGGTACCGGCGCGCTTGGTGGAATAGAACGGCAGCAGCGCCTGCGCCAGCACGGTTTCGCTCATGCCGGGGCCGCGATCGGCCACCTCGATGCGCAGGTCGCGCCCGGCCTGCGTGATGGCGAGCGACACCTCGTCCTCGTCGCCGCCGGCTTCGTGGGCGTTCTTGATCAGGTTGATCAGCACCTGTTCGATCTGCACCGCATCGAACACGCCCGGCCGCTCCGGCGCCTCCCCCAGCAGGCGGAAGCGGCAGTGCAAAGCCAGCGCATCGAGAAAAGGCGGCCACGCCACCGGCGCCAGCCGCGGTGCGGGCAACTTGGCGAAACTGGCGTAGCCGGCGATGAAACCGTGCAAATGGTTGGCCCGCTCGCCGATCGTGGCGAACACGCCCGGCAACCGCACCACATCGCCGCGACGGGCCAGCTCCGCGCCCGAATGCGCCAGCGAGGAAATCGGCGCCAGTGAATTGTTCAGCTCATGGCTGATCACCCGGATCACCCGCTTCCAGGTCGCCACTTCCTGCCGCGACAGCTCGCGTGTCATGCGGCGGAACAACTGCAGGCGGTGGGGTCGCCCCTGCAACCGGAACGCGCGCTGGGAAAGATGGAAGGTTTCCTCGCCACCATCCATTTCCACGCTGAGCAGGGCGTCCTCGCCACTTTCCACCGCCTGGCGCAGCGCGTCGGGGCCGGCGGCCAGCAATTGCGAGAAATCCATCCCCTGCAGGCTGCGGCCATTGTTGAACAGGTGCCGCGAGGCGATGTTGGCGTAGGCCACGCGGCCGATCGCATCGGTCAGCACCAGCGCCACCGGCGTGTTCTGCACCACGGTGTCCAGCAACAGTTCGCGCTGCACCAGGTGCTGGCGCTGTTCGCGCAGGGTCTGGCCCAGCGCGTTGTGCATGCGGATCAATTCGCCCAGTTCATCGCGCCGGTCCACCGCGATGGAGAAGCTGAAATCGCCATCGCGGTAACTGGCCACCGCGCCTTCCAGCGCACGCAGCAAGCGGCTCACCGGCGCCATCACAACCCCGGCCAGCCAGAGCGCCAGCGGCAGCAGTACGACCAGGCTGATCAGCACGCCGCCGTACACACCCGACGACGCATGCGCCAGGAAAGATTCCCTGGTCTGCAGCCAGTGCAGCACCTGCGGCACGGGCCAGCGGCTGACACCGGCATAGATCAACGCCCCCGCCACGCCAGCCACGACCAGCAGGATGGTGAGCCGCATCCGCAGCGAGGTCAGCCAGCGCCACATGGCGAGCTCCACCGATAAGCATCATCTGCAGGAGCGCATCCTGTGCGCGAACGCTCTTCGCCACGATGCGGAAAGGCATCGCGCACAGGGTGCGCTCCTACAAGGGCGGTGCAATGAACGATCGCACCACTTCTTAATGGCACTTGGCATCCATCGGCGTCTGCGCGCAGTCGAGCGGCGGGCGGCCGTCGGTCCATGGCAGGCCCAGGCCCAGCACCACGTTGCGATCGTTCGGTCGCGGCGGTGGCTGGCCCACCGGGCCGCGCGGGCGGTGGTCGTCGAACTCGAACGGACTGGGTGGCGGCGCGTCGACCCGTGGCGAGCCGACGCGGTAGTCGATCGTGGGCGACTCCGTTGCCGGGATCGTCCACTTTTGCGCGATGGTTGGCTGCGTCACGGCGGCCTGGGCCACCAACGCACCCAGCAGCAGTGCCGGCAGCGGTGCCATTACGTATCGCATGACGGTTCTCCCCCGAGACAGACGGCGTCCATCTTTCTACGACCGGCGCGGCGCGGCAAGGCCACTGCATCTCAGTTTGATGACACCAGGCCATAGCGCTCCATACGCCGGTACAGTGCCTGTCGCGACAGGCCCAGTTGCTGCGCTGCACGACTGACCACCCCGTCGGATTTCTGCAACGCGCCTTCCACCACTTCGCGGCTGGGCTCGTCCAGGCTGCGCGCCACACTGGAAACGTGCTGCGGCAGGTTGAGCAGCTCCGGCGTGATCGACCCGCCGCCCGAAAGCAGCGCGGCGCGCTCGATGGCGTTTTTCAACTCGCGCACGTTGCCCGGCCATGGATAGCCGAGCAGAAGTTCGCGCGCCGCATCGCCCAGTTCGGCGCGGCCATTGAGGAAAAATTCGGCCAGCGGCAGGATGTCGTCGCTGCGCTCGCTCAACGGCGGCAGGTTCACCTCGATCACGTTGAGCCGGTAATACAAGTCCTCGCGGAAGGTGCCGGCACGCACCATCGCCTTCAGGTCGGCATTGGTGGCCGACAGCACGCGCACCTTCACCTGCCGTGTGCGGCCTGAGCCCAGCCGCTCGTACTGGCCGGTTTCCAGCACGCGCAGCAGTTTCACCTGGCCCGACAACGGCAGGTTGCCGATCTCGTCCAGGAACAAGGTGCCGCCATCAGCCAGTTCGAAGCGACCCTCGCGCGCCTTGTTGGCGCCGGTATAGGCACCGGCATCGGCGCCGAACAGCTCGGCCTCGATCAGCTCGCCGGGCAACGCACCGCAGTTCACTGCGATAAACGGGCCGCGCTTCACGGCGGAGTTCGCATGCACGATCGCGGCGATGCGCTCCTTGCCCGCGCCGTTGGGG
>DATJCF010000273.1:0-3425 GCA_035514935.1 Rhodanobacter sp.
TGTGGGGCGGCCTGGCATCGAAATCCAGGCCACCCCGCTTCGTGCCTTCTTGTAGCGACTTCAGTCGCGACGCTTCTCATCAATCCCTCACAAGAGCATCGCGGCCAAAGCCGCTCCCACAAGGATTCCCTGGACGCGCTACGCCTCTTCAGTCAACTCGCCGCGCAGTTGCCGGGCACAGCCGACCATGCCGCGCAGGGCGGCTTCCACCTCCGGCCAGCCGCGGGTTTTCAGGCCGCAGTCGGGGTTGATCCAGAGCTGGTCCACGCTCAGCACGTCCAGCGCCTTGCGCAGCAGTTCCAGCATCTCGGCCGGGTCGGGCACGCGTGGCGAATGGATATCGTAGACGCCGGGGCCGATGCCGTTGGGGTAGCGGAACCGCACGAACGCATCGAGCAGCTCCATCCGCGAGCGGCTGGTCTCGATCGAGATCACGTCGGCATCCATCGCCGCCACCGCCTCGATGATGTCGTTGAACTCCGAGTAGCACATGTGGGTGTGGATCTGGGTGGTATCGCGCACGCCGCCGGCGGTAATGCGGAAGCACTCCACCGCCCACGCCAGGTAGTGCGCCCAGTCCGCGCGGCGCAGTGGCAGGCCTTCGCGCAGGGCCGGCTCGTCGATCTGGATCAGCTGGATGCCGGCCGCTTCCAGGTCGTGCACTTCGTCGCGCAGCGCCAGCGCGATCTGCCGGCAGACGGTTTCGCGCGGCAGGTCGTCGCGCACGAACGACCACTGCAGCATCGTCACCGGGCCGGTCAGCATGCCCTTCACCGGCTTGGCTGTAAGCGACTGCGCATAGCTGGACCAGGCGACCGTCATCGGCGCCGGCCGCACGATGTCGCCCCAGATCACCGGCGGCTTCACGCAGCGCGAGCCGTAGCTCTGCACCCAGCCCAGCCTGGTGAACAGATAGCCGTCCATCTGCTCGCCGAAGTACTCCACCATGTCGTTGCGCTCGGGCTCACCATGAACCAGCACGTCCAGCCCGATGGCTTCCTGGAAGCGCACCACGCGGGCGATCTCCGACTTCAGCAAATCGTCGTAGGCGACATCGCTGAGTTTGCCGCTGCGATGGGCGGCGCGGGCCTTGCGCAGGTCGTCGGTCTGCGGGAACGAGCCGATCGTGGTGGTCGGCAGCGGTGGCAGGTTCAGCGTCCCGGCTTGGGCGGCGTGGCGGGTGGCGTAGGACGAACGGCGCAGGGCGATTTGCGGGCTGAGGGTGCGCAGCCGCGCGCGCACGCCGGCATCCACCACACCTGCCGATTGCGCCTGGGCATCCAGCAATGCCTGCTGCGCGGCCAGTGCGGCCGTGGCCTCGGCGTGCCCGGCCAGTGCGTCGGCGTAGGTACGCAACTCCTCCAGCTTCTGGCGCGCGAACGCCATGGAGGCACGCCGCGCCGGGTCGAGCGCGGTTTCCGCCTCCAGATCGATCGGTACGTGTTGCAGGGAACACGACGGTGCCAGCCACAGCCGCTCGTCACCGATGCGCGACTGCGCCTTGCGCAGCAGCGCCAGCACCTTGTCCGGCCGGCTGCGCCAGATATTGCGGCCGTCGATGACGCCGGCACTGAGCACCTGCGTCGGTGACAGCGCATCCAGCACGGCGTCGAGTTGGCCTGGCGCGCGCACCAGGTCGACATGCAGGCCGTCGACGGGCAGCGATGCGGCCACCGGCAGGTTGTCGCCCAGCGCTCCGAAATAGCTGGCCAGCAGGATCCGGGGCCCACCGGCCGCAGCCAATGCGGCATAAGCGCGACCGTAGGCGGCGCGCGCCGCGTCATCCAGGTTCAGCACCAGGCAAGGTTCATCCAGTTGCACCCACGTCGCACCCGCGGTGGCCAGTTTGCCGAGCAGTTCGACATAAGCCGGCAGCAACGCGTCGAGCAGCGCCAGCCGGTCACTGCCGTCGATCGACTTGGCCAGCAGCAGGAACGAGACCGGCCCCAGCAGCACGGGCCGCGCCTGATGCCCCAGCGCCCGCGATTCCAGGAACTCGACCACGGGTTTGTCGCCGGCCAGGCGGAACTGCTGGCCAGCCTGCAGCTCCGGCACGAGGTAGTGGTAGTTCGTATCGAACCATTTGGTCATTTCCAGCGCGTGCAGGTCGTGGCCATTGCGCTTGTGGCCGCGTGCCATGGCGAAATAGCCGTCCAGGTGGCCAGATGCGAACACCGGCCGATAGCGGTCCGGAATCGCGTCGAACAACACCGCCGTGTCCAGCACGTGGTCGTAGAGGCTGAAATCGTTGCAGGGGACGATGTCGACACCGGCGTTGAACGCCAGTTGCCAGTGACGCTGGCGCAGTTCGCGGGCGGTGTCCTGCAGGGCGTCGGCGGTGATTTCGCCGCGCCAGTGGGATTCCAGCGCGCGCTTGAGCTCGCGTTTCAAGCCGATGCGCGGAAAACCGGAGTAGGTGACCTGTGACATGTGGTGATTCCTCTTGCAGACAGTGAGCAAAGAGGAACGAAGGAGTGGGGCCATACCTGCCGCCCCGCGACCTTCGCCCCCGCGGGCGATCGACCCGGGCGCCGTGATGGCGCGCCCGGACCAAGTCGGGCGGAAGCGCGAACGCTTCCGGCTGGAGCAGGTGTTCGGGCTCGTGGACACGCCTCAAAGCGCCGTGTCCACCTACCGTTGCGGGGCAGCTCCGGCTTCATGACCGGGATTCCCTGCTATATATCTTTCTATTCGAATAGAGAGATATCTGAACCAGCGAGCGAAGAATAGGGGGGCGGAAGGGGCGAATCAATGATCCATGTCAATTTCGTCCGGGCCGTCGCCCGGCGCCCCGACCATGCTGGTTGGTTATAAGCACATGGAAACCGGTCCTTTGTGATACGGCGATCCGCAGGATAAGGTGGACGGACGTCTAGCCGTCTATTAGTAAAGGTAAGTTCATGAGCCGCATTGCCATCCAGACCATCGAAAGCGCCCCGGAAGAAGCCGGGCAGCGCCTCGCCGCCGCCAAGAAAAACAGCGGTTTCGTGCCCAATCTTCTGGGTGTGCTGGCCAATGCGCCCACGGCGATCGAGACCTACCAGACCGTCAGCGCCATCAATGCGCGCACCAGCCTGTCCGATACCGAGCGCGAGGTGATCCAGATCACCGCCGCCGCCCGCAACGGTTGCGGCTTCTGCGTGGCGGGGCACACCGCCATCGCGCGCAAGAAACTGCAGATGCCCGAGCCCCTGCTGGAGGCCTTGCGCGCCAAGCAGGCGCTGGACGACCCGAAGCTCAACGCGCTGGCTCTGTTCACGCTGGCCGTGATCGAGGAGCGTGGTCAGGTGTCCGACGACGAACTGCAGGCGTTCCTGGCGGCCGGCTATGGCCAGGCCCAGGCGCTGGAAGTGGTGCTGGGCGTGAGCCTGGCCACGCTGTGCAACTACGCCAACAACCTGGCGAAGACCCCGATCAACCCCGAA
>DATJCF010000274.1:0-1889 GCA_035514935.1 Rhodanobacter sp.
GGCACGGGCGTCATGATGTGGCGACAGCAGGGCCATTTTCGGCGAACATGTAGGGATGTCTGCCGTTTCCTTGCCCCAACCGTCGCCTCTCCACGCCGCCGACTGGCGCGTCTGCATCGCCCCGATGATGGACTGGACCGATCGCCACTGCCGCTATTTCCACCGTCTGCTGTCGCCACGGGCGCGTTTGTATACCGAGATGGTGACCAGCGCGGCGCTGGTGCGTGGCGGGCAACTGCGCTTGCTGGAGCACAGCCAGCAGGAACATCCTTTGGCGTTGCAGCTGGGCGGCAGCGATCCGCGCGAGCTGGCGCTGGCGGCGCGGTTGGGGGCCGGCGCGGGTTATGACGAGATCAACCTCAATGTCGGCTGCCCGTCGGATCGGGTGCAGTCGGGGCGTTTCGGCGCCTGCCTGATGCGCGAGCCCGCGCTGGTGGGGGATTGCGTGCGGGCGATGCAGCAGGAGGTCGGCATCCCGGTCACCGTGAAATGCCGGATCGGCGTCGACGACCAGGATGATTACGCCGATCTGCAGCATTTCACCGAAACCATGCTGGAGGCAGGCGTGGGCGTGCTGGCGGTGCATGCGCGCAAGGCCTGGCTGCAGGGATTGTCACCGAAGGAAAACCGCGACATCCCGCCATTGGACTACGAGCGGGTATACCGGCTGAAGCGCGAGTTTCCGCAGCTGATCGTCGTCATCAACGGCGGCATCGTCACGCTGGAGCAGGTGCGGGCGCATCTGCACCAGGTGGATGGCGTGATGCTGGGCCGGGCGGCGTACCACGACCCCTATCTGTTGGCGCAGATCGAGGCGGCGCTTTACGGTCAGCCGCTCCCTTCGCGTAGCGACATCCTCGGGCACATGCGGCCTTACATCGAGGCGGAGCTGGCGCGCGGGACCGCGCTGAAACACATCAGCCGGCATGTGCTGGGGCTTTATCAGGGCGAGCCGGGTGCGCGTGGGTTTCGCCGCGTCATCAGCGAGAACGCGCACCTGCCGGGAGCGGGCTGGAACCTGCTGGAGCAGGCGGCGTTGCAGGTCAACTGATGGGTGGCGGGTGCGCGCCCGGCCGGGCGCTATTCAGGCCTTGTTACCTAGGCTGCACAATTGGGCAGGTAACGTGCGGGCGGTTGAGGATGAACATGGGCAGGAGTGTGGCGCTGACGACGCTGCTGATGTGGGCCTTCGCGGCCATGGCCGAGCCACCGGCGACGCCGGCGGTGACGCTGGATCAGGCGGTGAGGCAGGTGCAGAGCGATACCGGCGGCAAGGTATTGTCAGCCGAGCCGCATCGCCTCGGTCGGCGCCTGGAGTACCGCATCAAGGTGCTCACGCCGGAAGGACATGTGCGGGTGGTCGCGGTATCGTCGGAAACGGGAAAGACACCGGGCTCGACCCGGTCAACCAGAAGTTCGTCCGGCAAGGCCGGAGGCAGCAAGGAGAAACACTGATGCGCATCCTGTTGGTGGAGGACGAGGCGCCATTGCGCGAGACGCTGGCGGCCCGCCTGAAGCGGGACGGTTTTGCGGTTGACGCGGCGCAGGACGGCGAAGAGGGCATCTATCTGGGGCGGGAGGTGCCGTTCGATCTGGCGATCATCGACTTGGGCCTGCCCAAGATGTCGGGCATGGAGCTGGTCAAGGCGCTGCGCGAGCACGGCCAGCGTTACCCCATCCTGATCCTCACGGCGCGGGGCAGCTGGCAGGACAAGGTCGAGGGGTTGAAGCACGGCGCCGACGACTACCTGGTCAAGCCGTTCCATGTCGAGGAACTGCTGGCGCGCATCAATGCGCTGGTGCGTCGCGCCAGCGGCTGGTCCAAGCCGGTACTGGCCTGCGGCGTGATCAAGCTCGACACCACCGCCCAGACGGTGTCGGTGGAAAGC
>DATJCF010000275.1:0-9015 GCA_035514935.1 Rhodanobacter sp.
GAGGCGTAGTCGTCATTGGCGCGGCGGTAGTCCACGCCGGCCAGCAGGGTGTGCTGCACGCGGCCGTTGTCGAACACGTATTGCAGGTTGTTGTCGACGCCGAAGGTCTTGGTGTGGTTCTCGTTCGGGAACAGGTAGCGCAGCAGGGTGCGGCCGTCACCGAGCAGGCCGAACGCGCCCACGTTGGCGCCGTTGTTGTCCACGTCGGCGGTGCCGTAGCGCAGGTTCTGGTTGAACGCCAGGCCGTTGGCGAAATCGTGGTGGAATTCGTAGCCGATCGAGGCCAGCGTCTTGTCGTAGTCGTTCTGGCCCGGCTCGCCGGTGAAGCGGTCGCGCGGGATCTTGCCGTGGGGGCTGGGCAGCAAGCTGCCTTCCGCGGGCAGGAAGCCGGCGCCGGAAGCGGTCTCGGCCTTCTGGTAGCGCGACAGCACGGTCAGTGAGGTGTTGTCGTCCGGCTTCCAGGTCAGCGCGGGGGCGAGGTAGTAGCGGTCGTCCTTGATGTAGTCGGTCATGGTGTCGCTGTTGCGGGCCAGGCCGGTGAGGCGATACAGCAGCGTGCCCGAATCGTTCAGCGGGCCGGCGAAATCGAAGGTGCCCTGGCGCAGGTCGAAACTGCCCACCTCCACGCCTACTTCGTGCAGCGGCTGCGCGGTGGGGCGCTTGCTGACCATGTTGACCATGCCGCCCGGCGGCATCGCGCCGTAGACCACCGACGACGGGCCCTTGATCACCTCCAGCCGCTCCAGCCCGTATGGCTCGATGCGCGTGATGCTGGTGCCCGAACCTTCGGGCAGCGCCAAACCGTCGAGGTAGCGGGCGGGAGTGAAGCCGCGCACCAGCATCCAGTCGCTGCGCGCATCGGCGCCGTAGCCGCCGCCCTGCGCGCCGGCGGTGTACCACACGGCTTCCTCGATGCCCTGGATGCCACGCTGGCTCAGTTGCTCGGCGGTGATCACCGACACCGATTGCGGGATCTCGATGATCGGCGTGTCGGTCTTGGTGACCGAGTCGCTCTCTCGCGCGATCGGCGCGGTGACCTGCACGCCCGACAGCGCGGTGGCGGATTGCTGCGGTGTGGATGCGGCGTCGGTGTCATCGGCGTGGGCCGGAGTCACCATCGCCAGTGCGGTCAGCAGCGGCACGCCGAGCAGGGCGGCGCGGATGGCCTGGGGTAGGGACGAACGGCGTCGCGCGGCGGCGGTCGGAGCGGGGGACGATGACATGGAAGCCCTGTTTCGAAGACGTGGGAGAGGCAGCCGCGCGAGCGCCGCGTGGTCGACGGGTCGACCGCACATGGGTGCGCGAGGTTGTTTCCGCACCGGCCGGGACGACGGTGGAAAAACCGTCGTCCCGGTAGTGAGAATGGTTCTCATTATAGAAGTGACTGCAACGGACGGCAATTGCGCCCGGGCGATGCGGGTGGAGCGATGCGCGCGGAAATGCACGCCACGCAAGGCGTGGCGCGCTTCGGTCGGGGTGCGTCGTTTCAGCGCACCCGCATCGCGACGATCGGGCCGGGCTCAGGCGGCGTGCGGAATGAAGTGCAGCGCGGCCGAGTTCATGCAGTAGCGCAGGCCGGTGGGACGCGGGCCGTCGTTGAAGACATGGCCCAGATGACCGCCGCAGCAGGCGCAGTTGATGGCCGTGCGCTGCATGCCGAACTGGTGGTCACTGTGCCGGGTGACATTGGTACGTGCGATCGGTTGGTAGAAGCTGGGCCAGCCGGTGCCGGAGTGGAACTTGGTGGCCGCGTCGTACAGCGCGGTGCCGCAACCGGCGCAGCGATACAGGCCCGGCGCGAACAGGTTCCAGTAGACGCCGGTGAACGCCTGTTCGGTACCCGCCTGGCGCAGGATGCCGAACGCCGGCGGCGACAACCGCTGTCGCCACTGCGCGTTGCTGAGCAGCAGCCTGGGCACCTCGCGCGCGCCGAGGTCGCGACCGTCGTCGGCGAAAATCTCCAGCAGCACCTTGCCCGGCTTGCCGACGGGCGCCGCGGCGGCCGCGAACAGCCGTGGCGCCAGCAGGCTGCCGCCCGCCGCCAGCATGGCGCCGCCCGTCAGCGCCGCGCGCAGGAAGCGGCGCCGATCCATCGCGAGGGTTTCATCGATGCGTGACATGGCTTGCCTCCGTTGGAATATGAAGTGGCATCTCTTGCAGGAGCGGCTTCAGCTGCGACGCTCTTGCTGTGTGTCCGCGGAGAAGCGGTCGCGACTGAAGTCGCGCCTACGGGGGGTTGGCGGGCGCTTTCTCAGCCAAAGGTGAACGCGAACGCCTGCACACCCGGGTCGAGGAAGGTGATCCCGAACACCCGCTCGCCGCTGCCGTTGGCCTGGCGCACCAGCTGGTACAGCCGCTGGCCGGTGATGACGCCGTTGCCCTCGGCGTCGGTATCCATGCCGTGATCGGCGCCGGGCGCCTTGCCATCGAGGGTGACGCGGAAGCGCACGGGCTTGCCGTCGCTGGCCGGGCCCAGCACCAGGTGCAGGTCGCGGCCGCGGAAGCGGTAGACGATGCGGCCGCCGGCCTGCAGCAGTTGCGCGTTCTCCGCGTGCACGTTCCAGCGACCTTCCAGCGACCACTGGTTGGCGCCCAGCCCATCGGGCGCGCGGTAATTCCAGGCGTCGTCATGGGCGACCCGACCGCCGACGAAGTTGCGGGCGCGGGCGTAGCCCACGTAGGTTTCGGGCGAGCGGGTGGCGTCGCCGGAATCGGCCGCTTCCACGCCCTGGTGGTCGGCGCTGACGTAGCCGCCGGGCAGGTCCTTGTAGCCCGCGTCGCTCAGCAACCGGCGGATCACGTCCTCGCTTTCCGGGTAGGCGCCCTCGCCGAAATGGTGGTGGCGGATGCGGCCCTGGGCGTCGATGAAGTAATGCGCCGGCCAGTACTGGTTGTTGAAGCCCTGCCAGATGGCGTAGTTGTTATCCAGCGCCACGGGGTAATCCACGCCCAGGTCCTTCACCGCCTTCGCCACGTTGGCCGGGTCCTTCTCGAACGCGAACTCCGGCGCGTGCACGCCGATCACCACCAGGCCGTGGTCCTTGTACTTGTCGGCCCAGCCGCGCACGTACGGCAGCGAGCGCAGGCAGTTGATGCAGGAGTAGGTCCAGAAATCCACCAGCACCACCTTGCCGCGCAGCGACTGCGCGGTCAGCGGCGGGCTGTTGAGCCACTGCGTGGCGCCGGCCAGCGACGGCAGTTCGCCTTCTACCGGCAAGAGGTCGCCGGGTTTCACCACGGTGGCAGCGTTCACCGGCGGCGGCCGCATCGCATCCAGCAGCTTCTGCTCGATGCCGCCGGTGCTGGCCAGCGATACGCGCGTCAGCAGGCCGGTATCCAGGCCCAGCGCGATAGCCGCAACGCCGCACAACACCAGCGCGCCCAGCCCGCGACGCACCCATTCACCTGCGCCCAGCGAGCGCTTCATCAGCGCAAACACCTTGCCGCCCAGCAGCAGCGCCAGGCCCAGCGAGGTGGCGGCGCCGGCGGCATAAGTCAGCAGCAACAGGGTGGTTTGCACACTCGCGCCGTTCAATGCAGCGCCGGTCAGCAGCAGGCCCAGGATCGGCCCCGCGCACGGCGCCCACAGCAGGCCGGTGGCGACGCCCAGGCCGGCGGAGGCCCAGATGGAATCGCGCTCGCCCGCTTGCCGGGTCAGCCGCCCGCCCAGCGCCACGAACGGCCGGCTGATCCACTCGGCCACCCGCGTGGACAGCAATGCCAGGCCCAGAAATGCCAGCACCAGCAGCGCCACGTAGCGGCCGTACTGGTTGGCGTGGATGACCCAGCCACCACCCAGCGCGGCCAGCGTGGCCACCGCGGCAAACGTGATCGCCATGCCCAGCAGCATCGGCAGGCCGTTGCGCTTGAACGGGCGGTCCGAGCGGGCGAACACGAACGGCAAGACCGGCAGGATGCAGGGGCTGAGGATGGTCAGCACGCCGCCGAGGTAGGCAATGATCAGTACGAGCATGAGGGTCGTCCGTGGGGGTTTGTCAGCTATTCGTCGTCCGGCCTGGCGCGGTTACATGCGCCGGCGAAGTAACCCTTGCGGCGCATGCAGCGAATGCAGGGTGAGACAGTTCGACCGGAGCAACATGTTGCAGCCCTTGACCGCCGCGGGCCCGATGGTCTCTGATGATGCGCTTCCCCGTCGATCGAGCGTCGGATACCGCGTGCCAGCCAGCCCCGCCACCAGCACCATCGAAACCGCCGACCAGCGTCGGGCGGCATGGATGGCGGCGGCGCAGGCCGGCGATCGGGTGGCGTACGAAAAGCTGCTGGCCGACTCGATCCCGCTGATCCGCGCGGCCGCACGGCGGCAGGGCGTGACCCGGGACCATGTCGACGACGTGGTGCAGGAAACCCTGATCACCGTGCATCGCGTGCGTCATACCTACGACCCGTCGCGCTCGTACGAGGCTTGGCTCAACGCCATCGCCAGCCGCCGTGCCATCGATGCGCTGCGCAGCCGCGGACGTCGCGACAGCCGCGAGCTGCACGATGAGTTCGCGCTGGATCGCCACCCCGACGCCGACGATGCCAGCACCGCCAGCGAGCGCCAGCAGGACGCGCAACGCCTGCGCGCGGCCATCGATGAATTGCCGCCGGGCCAGCGCGAGGCGGTCGAACAACTGGGCTTGCGCGAACGCACACTGGCCGAAGCCTCTGGGCAGACCGGCCGCAGCACCGGCTCGCTGAAAGTGAACCTGCATCGCGGGCTGAAATCGCTGCGCCGCCATTTCAACGGAGAACCTTGAGCAGCATGTCCGACTCACCCCGCCATGAAACCCTGATCCACGCGCTGGGTGCCGGCCTGGTGCCGGTGCGCCGGTTGCCGCCGCCGTGGCTGCGCACGCTGGGGTGGCTGCTGGTGGTGGCGGCGCTGGCTGTGGCCTTGCTGGTGCGCTACGGCACCGGCATCGCGATGGAGCGCTGGCAGGCGTCGCCGGACATGGGCTGGGCCACCGCCGGTGCGGTGCTTACCGCGATCTGTGCGGCGTGGGCGGCGTTCGTGTCGGGCATGCCCGGGCGACGGGCTGGCTGGGCCTGGCTGCCGCTACCGCCGGCCCTGCTGTGGATCGGCGCCAGCGGCCTGGGTTGCCTGCGTGGCTGGGTGGAGCCGGCGGCGCAGTTGACCCGCACCCATCCCGCGCCCGACTGCCTGTATTTCATCCTGGCCTTCTCGATTCCGCTGTCGGCCCTGCTGATCTGGCTGCTGCGCCGCGCCTGCCCGTTGCGGCCGGTGCTCACCGCGGTGCTGATCGGCCTGGCCAGCGCGGCGGCCTCGGCCAGCCTGCTGGAAATCTGCCATGCCTACGGCGCCGCAGCCACTGACCTGCTGACCCACGCCGCCGCCGTAGCCGTGGTGGTGGCGGCGAATGCCGCGATGGGCGGGCGCCTGCTGTCGAGGCATTGAGCGGCGCTTGCGGGCTCGCTGCAGCGGCAACGATCCGGGACGTAACCACGGTCGCGCCGCTGGCGAAGAAAGGGATGGAGACACGCGTCTCCATCCCTTTCTCGCAGGAGTCAACGCCATGAAAACCACGCTGTTTGCAGCCCTGATCCTCGCCGCCAGCGGCCTCGCCTTTACCTCGGCTTTCGCACAGGACGCGATGGCGCCCAGTTCCAGCACCGCGATGGCGCACGGCGATGCCATGCCGGCCAACGCCATGAAGGGCGCCATGTCGCACGATGGCATGCAGAAAGACAGCATGAAGATGGATGCCATGCACCACGGTGCCATGAAACACGACACCGGAAAGACGGGCGCCATGAAGAAAGCTGGCATGAAGAAAGCCGACGGGAAGATGGGCGGCTGAATGCGCCGCGCTGGGCGGGCACGGCGCTGCCGCGAACAGCCAGACGCGTTCGAGCGTAGTTTTCGGGCCATTCCCACGCCGCCGCACGGTCACCGTGCGGCGGCGTGGCCGCCTTGACTTCCCTTTGCGGCCGGGACGGTATACTGCGCCCGCGCCATTTTGCGCAGCGATACCGCCATCGAGGCTCTCCCTTTTGAGTACTGCCCGCACCAACAAGGCCGTCACCACGGCCACCCTGCGTCAATCCGTCGTCGATGCGCTCGACGAACTGAAAGCCAAGGACGTGCGCGAGATCGACGTCCGCGGCAAAACTTCCATCGCCGACCTGCTGGTGATCGCCTCCGGCACCTCGGCCCGCCACGTCAAATCCATCGCCGACGAAGTCCAGAAATTCGCCAAGAAAGCGGGCGTGCATCCGCTGGGCGTGGAAGGCGAAGGCGAAGGCGAGTGGGTGCTGGTGGATCTGGGCGACGTGATCGTGCACGTGATGCTGCCGCGCATCCGCGAGTTCTATGGCCTGGAGCGGCTGTGGACGGTGGGTGATCGCGATGAGGATGAAAGCGAAGCGGCGCAGGCTGGGTGAACTCGCAACGTCGTTCCTCTGCCCAGCGCGTTTTTTCTCCCTCTCCCCTGTGGCGACCGAAGGGAGTTCCCTTGCGGGTGGAGGAGGGCTGGGGAGAGGGGGCGTTCTTGCGACAGACCTGCCACGAAGCGAAGAGCAGCTTCGATGGATTTTCCGGTAAGCCCGGCACCCTCTCCTCAATCCTCTCCCCAAAGGGGAGAGGAGGCGAACGAGGGCGCTGCGCGCCGGGTTTAGCTTTTCGACAGCAATGATGCGCACGCGCATCATTGCTGTCGGGGAGCGCATGCCCGGCTGGGTGGCCGAGGGCTTTGCCGAATACCGCAAGCGCCTGTCGCATGAGCTGCCGCTGGAGTTGCTGGAGTTGAAACCCGGCACACGGGGCAAGGGGCGCGACGATGCGCGGGCCATGCAGGATGAAGTCGCCGCGATTCTCGCCGCGCTGCCGCGCGATACCCATGTGATAGCGCTGGATGGCGGCGGCAAGCTGTGGTCCAGCGAAGCGCTGGCCGAGCAGTTGGCGCAATGGCGCATGGCCGGGCGCGACCTGGCCTTCCTGATCGGCGGCCCCGATGGCCACGCGCCCGAAGTGCTGGCCCGCGCCGACCAGACCTGGTCGCTGGGCCCGCTGACCCTGCCGCACATGCTGGTGCGACTGGTGCTGGCCGAGCAGCTGTACCGGGCCACCACGATCATGGCCGGGCATCCGTATCACCGGGCGTGAAGACGGGATTTGGGATTTGGGATTCGGGATTCGTAAAGGCAGCCGCAGCCGCAGTCGCGCGTGAAGGGTATGCTCCCGAATCCCGAATCCCGAATCCCCATCCCATGTCATTCCATATCTGCCAGGCCACCATCCATCACCTCGACGCGCTGGCGCCGCTGTTCGACGACTACCGCCAGTTCTACGGCCAGCCGGGCGACCTGCCGCGGGCGAGGGAGTTTCTGGCCGAACGTTTCCGCCATCATGAATCGCTGATCCTGCTGGCGCGCAACGAGCAACGCGAGGGCGTGGGTTTCGTGCAGCTTTACCCGCTGTTTTCGTCGGTGCGTACGGTGCGCACGTACCTGCTCAACGACGTGTTCGTGTTGCTGCGCGCACGCCGCCAGGGCGTGGCTGCGGCCTTGCTGACCGCCGCTGCCGACCACGCACGCGCGCTGGGTGCCGCCAGCCTGTCGTTGTCGACCGCGCGCGACAACGCCTCGGCGCAGGCGCTGTACGCCTCGCTGGGCTGGCAGCGCGATCAGCAGTTCTGCGAATACAGCCTGGCGCTCTGACGCATGCTCTATCTCGCCTCGAAATCGCCGCGTCGGCAGCAGTTGCTGCAACAGCTGGATGTGGCGTTTTCCGTGCTGGACATCGAGGTGCCCGAACGGCGGGCCATCGAAGAGACGCCACTGGCGTATGTGAGCCGGGTGGCGCGCGACAAAGGCAGGGCGGGCTTGTCGCGGGTTGGTCGGGGCGACGTGGTGCTGGCGGCGGACACCGAAGTGGTGCTGGGTGACGACGTGTTCGGCAAGCCGCGCGATGCGGCCGATGCCGCAGTCATGCTGCGCCGCCTGAGTGGGCGTACGCATGCGGTGATCTCGGCGGTCTGGGCGCTGGATGCCGGGCGGGAGGAATGTGCGGTCTGCGTATCGCAGGTACGTTTCGCCGCGCTGGGTGAAACGGATATAGCCGCCTATGTGGCCACCGGCGAGCCGTTCGGCAAGGCCGGCGCGTATGCGATCCAGGGCCGTGGTGCGGTGTTGATCGAGCACCTCGAAGGCAGCTATTCCGGCGTGATGGGCCTGCCGTTGTTCGAGGCCGCGCGCCTGTTGCGCGGCTTCGGCATCAACCCGCCGGCTTGACCGCCAGAAACCACGCCGCCACCGCCAACAGATTGTTGACGCCATGCGCCACCACTGCCGGCCAGATCGAGCCAGAGCGCAAGCGCAGCCACGCCAGCGCCGCCGCCAGCAGCGCCAGGCCGGGCAGCGCGTACCACAGGAAACCCAGGTCGGGCAGGTGCACCAGGGCGAACAGCAGCGAGCATGCGGCCACCGCCCAGCCCACGCGCAATCGCCGCATCAACGCCGACAGCAGCACGCCGCGAAAGAGCAACTCCTCCACCAGCGGGCCGACCGTCACCACGATGACCATCAACGCCACCCGCAGCGACAACGCCGCTTCGGCGCCGACCCGCTGGATGTCCTGCGGCACCTTGTGGCCGTGCGCCAGCAACTGGGTCAGCCAGCCGCCCAGCACCGGTGCCGCCAGGCCGATGACGACGGCCAGCAGGTAGAACAGCGGCTGTGCGGGCCGCGTCACGGCGAAGCCCGGCGGTGACGCCAGCGGCCACAGTCGTGGCCATTTGCGATGCACCAGCCACAGCATCGACCCGGCCGCCACGCACAGCACCAGCATGACCATCGCGGCGCGCGCATCCGGCTGCGCCAGCATGGTCTGCACCTGGTGCCCGATGGTCCTGGCGTCATAAGCCAGATGCTGCAGGCCGGCACGCAGGCCCAGCCACAGGCCAAGCACGAACGCGACCAGCGCGCCCACCGAGGCCTGCAGCAGGAAATACAGCGTGATGAAACCCAGCGCCGTCAGCAGGCCGGGCGCCCGTA